>CAZHBM010000078.1:0-7678 GCA_964529945.1 uncultured Anaerolineales bacterium
CGGGGGTTCAGCCCCGCGCCTGGAGGATGTCCTCACGCCGCACCGAGGGCCTGTCCTCGTGTTTTCTCGAGGGCCTGTCCTCGTGCTTTGCCGAGGAGGGGAATGGCACCCGAGGCGACCGGCCGGCAACCCTTGACCAAGCGCCCCTACAGCCGCACACCCAACCGGCACGCCACGCGTTGTTTCACAGCGCAGGCCCGGCGAGTCTTGGACTCGCCGGGAGCCAGGCAGGTAAGCGGACACGCTAATTCAGCGTGGCAAGCCGGCACAGACAGCCGCGCAGCGGCTTGGCTCTCTCAGTGCGGGGGTTCAGCCCCGCGCCTGGAGGATGTCCTCACGCCGCACCGAGGGCCTGTCCTCGTGTTTTCTCGAGGGCCTGTCCTCGTGCTTTGCCGAGGAGGGGAATGGCACCGTGGCGCGAGTTTCCCGGCTGTCCGGCCGGACCATTAGTTGGGCAATGGTTTCGATTGGGCCGTCTGTCGTGGATGGTAGATTTCACCCTCACCTCATTCCTCCCCCTCAAGGGGGAGGAAGCTCACTGTCCTCGTGCTGCACCGAGGGCATGGCTGGCCGGGTCTACAGTTGGGCACCGGTTTCAATTGGGCCGTCTGTCGCGGATGGTGGTTTTTTGCCTTACCGCACTCGATTCCCTCTCCCCCCTGGGGGAGAGGGCTAGGGTGAGGGGGGAAGGTCAAGGGCCAAGGGGCGCGCCAGTCCTCGTGCCTGGTCGATGAGGGAGGAAGGCTACTGGACCGTAACTCGCGACTTGACAAGATAGAACATCTGTTCTATGCTAAGGAGGCAGGAATCCTGGGGAGAGTACAGATGGGTCGAAAAAGGCGGCTGAAGGAAGCCACCGGCTGGCGGCTGGAGGCCAGACAAAGAGACCGGGCACCGGCCGGGGGGCAGGGGTTATGGGCGGCAGTCGTGCCCTGGCTGGCACGCCACCCCCATTGCTGCGCGCTGGTGCTGTGGCTTATTCTACGCGTCTGCCCCGCTTGCCGAGCGCGATATACAATAGCTCTTCAACGTCTTGCTCCGGAAGCTGCGACGCCACCTGGATCAGACGGGACATCGTCGTGCTCTGGCGAATAGTCCGGTTGGACGGCAGGTAACCACTGCGGCGCAGCAACTCCTCGACCGGCAAGTCGAGCGCAGCCGCAATTTTGTGCAAACTCGAACGCCCCACACCTCGCTCACCGTCCACAATGCGCTTGATGGTACTACGCGAGATGCCGGCCTTGCGCGCCAGTTGCGATTGGTTCAAGCCCTGGCGCGCTATCTCCTCTTGCAGCCATTCCCCAAAGGATTCCATGCGCCAACTCCTGCTCACGTCTATTCTACCTTAAAATGTGTTGTCTGTGGTCAACATTTATGTTGCCACATATTGACAAACAATACAAATTGGGCTATCCTATAGACAGGTGACGGCACCAGCGTCACCTGGCACAGGCTGCTGCCGGTGCGGTCACGAGCCCAATGGGGGATGGCAACCGCAATAGGAGGCAACCTATGTCGTTCGACGGTTTCACCCTACTGCCGGACAGCGCCTGGCCGGCCCAACTGGTCTTGCTGGCGGGCCGGATGCGCTCGCCGGCGGCGCTGCGCGTCCTCTTGTTCCTGTTCGAGCGCTATTTTTTATCCGATCGCCAACCCATCCCGCTGACCATCGACCAGATCCAGGCCGGCACGTCCCTGTCGCGCGGGGGGGCGGTCAGCGGGCTGCACCGGCTGCTGGCCGGCGGGCTGGTCGAGCGTAACCAGGTGGGCAACCGCTTCGAATACCAACCGCTGCTGGACCCCGGTCCAGACGCCGGACTCCCATGTACATGTAACATTCCATCTTATTCTTCACAGTCTTCTTTAACAGAAGAAGCTACATGCTTGCTTGGTGAGCGCGAAGAAGTCTACCGGCTGCTGGCCGAGGAGTTCGAGGTGCAGCCGCGGGTAGCACGCGATATTGCCGACCGCCGCGACCCGAAGCAGGTCAAACGGCAGATCGAGTACGCCCGCATCGACGTGGCCCGCGGCCAGGTGCGCAACCGGGCCGGCTACATCGTGGCCCGCATCCGTGACAACTGGGGACCGCCGCCCGGTCACTCGCCGTTGCCCAAGCAAGAGCGCTGGTACACCGACGAGGAGGAGCGGCTGTATTTCTACCACGGCCCCCGGGACGAGGAGGTCGACGATGCCGCCTGACCCGCCCGACCGGCGCCGCTTCTGCCGGCTGTACTACCGCAGCGACCTGAGCTACGACCAACTGGCCGCCGCGCTGGGCGTCGACCGCGACCAGGTGGACGGCTGGCGGCGCCAGTTGGGGCTGCCCTCGCGGCGCTGGGTGGGCACAGTCCGGCCGGGCGAGATCGAGACCTTGCCGCCGGCCGGTGGCCCCTGCCGGCACGACATCCTGTCGGGCCGGATCGGCGGCTGGCGGCTGTGGTGGCGACCGGCTTTGCCGCCGGCCGGCCTGCTGGCTTTGGCCGTGCGCCGGCTGGACGGCGAAGATTACTGGGAGCTGCGCTGAATGGACGCCGGCTGGATCGACTTCTGGGTGCAGCGGCAGCGCCAGGCCGAAGGCTTCGCCACCCTGGCGGTGGCCGTGCTGGCCCAGGCGGTGGCCGACAGCGACAACGGCGACGCCGAGGCCCAGGACTTCCTGCAGTCACCCCAGGCCGGCTGGCTGCTGGCCGCTTTGGGGCTGTCGCCCGCCTACTGCCGGCGATTGGCACGCAGCCTGCCGGCGGCGGACGGCAACGACGACGAATGGCTGACCGTGGCCGAGGCGGCGGCGCGTTGCGGGCGCCATCCCGAACGGCTGCGCCAGTTGATCCGCGCCGGCCGGCTGGAGGCCCGCGGCGGCGGCCGCGGCCAGCGCTGGTTGGTGCGCGCCGCCGGCCTTCCGCCGCCGCGCGACGGCTGACAGGCCGGCCCTTGAAGTGACCTCTCCCCTATCCGACAAGGAGCCTTTCCCATGACCCACACCGTCCACGTCCAGCTATTGGCCGCACAGAAGAAGACCGCCTACACGCCCTCGCTCCAAACCAAGATCGAGGACAACGACCTGCCCCATCCCCAGACCCACCAGGCCTACCCCCTGGCCGGCTTCTCCGGCCACCCCACCGCCGCGGCCGTCATCCTCACCGTCGATAGCCTGGAGATGCAGCGCACCGGCGCCATCGTCCGCGCCCACAAGACCACCGCCGCCGGCATCTCGATCCAACGCATCACCGACCCCGACGATCCCGACCAGTGGACCGCCTGGACCCAATTGCAGGCCGGCGCGTCCTTCCCGGCCATCTTCTCCACCGGCGATCTGCTGGTCTGTGTCTACCAGGACAACGACACCAAAGCGGTCAATTGGCGCCGATCGGCCGACGTCGGCCTGACCTGGTCGGCCGAACAGACCCTTTTCACGCCCGCTATCAACCTCAACGACCGCCAGGCCGGCTTCTCCGGCGGCAGCCTTCGCTCCGGCCTGGCCTATGCCATCGGCAGCCACATCTACGTCTGCCTCTACAACCCCACCACCGACACCTTCTCCGACGCGGCCGACTACGACGCCGGCAACACGGTCACCAGCCTGGGTATCACCTGGTACGACGACGATATCTTTCGCCTGGCCTACGTCGTCGAGGACTACGCCGACTGGACCGACTCGGCCCTCTTAATTCAGCAACTGAATTTTGACGGCACCACCGGCACCTGGGCCACACCCGCCGTCTACGCCGGCCTGCAGGGCGGCGCCGGCGCCAGCCCGGCCTACACCTACAACCACGTCTCCCTGCACCAGGTCGGCGCCAATACCTGGCTGTCCTTCTTCCTGTCCGCCAATCCCGACGCCGGCGCTTTGTTCGCCGACGGCGATCACATCCTGGCCTTCTCCGACGACGGCACCTACTTCACCGCCGGCATCAAGCTCCACCTGCCCTACATCGCCGACCGGCTGACGGTCTGCCAGCACCCCTCCGGCCTCGGCCCCCACTACCTGGTGGCCGACACGGTCGCCCTATCGTCGACGGCGATCACCACCACCACCCTGACCACCGAGGACATCCACAACTACCACATCCGCTACGACGGCCCGAGCGCGACCTGCACGCTGACTCTCGATAACCGCAGCGGCGCCCTGGACGGCCTGTCCACCGGCCGCCTGGGCGCCGACCTGGTCCTGCAGCGCGGCGCCAAGGTCGGCCTGGCCCATTACCGCGTCGAGCTCGACACGTTCATCGTCGACCGCATCCGCCGATCCAAGGACGGCAGCCAACTGGTCCTGCACGCCTACAACTACTACCGCCTGCTGCACCTGTGGCACGCCGATCTGACCTACTACTACCAGAACCAGGCCCTCGACAACCTGGTCGAGCGCATTGCCGCCCTGGCCGGCATCCACACCTTCTCCACCGACGGCAACGCGGTCTGGAATACGGTCGTGGGATCCTTCGCCATCCAGCCCGGGCAAAGCGCCGCCGAGGCCATAGCTGCCCTCCAGGAGCAGTTCCAGTTTGTCCTGCGTATGGCCGCCGGCCGCGCCATGTACGGCCTGGCCCTGTCGGCCTCGCCCACCTCGGCCTACACCTTCGGCGCCGGCGCCGGCGAACACCCCACCGTCACCGTCGAGGATACCGCCGATCGCTCCCTGCCGACCATCACCCACGCCCAGGTCATCGGCACCGGCGCGGCCGCCGAGTCCATCGCCGCCGATCTGCAATCCGAGACCGGCCGCCAGTTCACCCACCGCGTCGAGCGCACGTTCATCAGCTCGGCCGCCGATGCTGCCACGGCCGCGGCGGCCATCATCAACAAGATCGAGACGTCCATCAGCCGCGCCGCCATCGTGCTGATGCCGGCTTTCCACCTCCAACCCTTCGATCCGGTCGACAGCGACGATTGGAGCAGCGACACGATCCGCTATGTCGCCGGCATCGAGGAGGTCTACAACCCGCTGTCCCGCGACACCGTCGCCAGGCGCCGCAGGCCCTGGTACCAGACCATCCGCCTGGCCACCTACACCCAGGCAGCCGCCGGCGGCGCCGACGTCGACCTGGTGGCGCCCGAGGCGATGCGCCTGGCGGCCATCAAGCGCGGCTCCCTGATCAGCTTCAACACCACCACCTGGAAGGCGCTGGTGCGCATTGCCGGCAGTGTGTCGGCCATCGAGTTGCGAGTCGGGGAGTGGGTCGCGCCGGCGCTGCTCGACGCCGGCTCAAGCGTGGCGGTGCTGCTGTACGACGAGAATAATCCTGACGACGGCCTGGTGATGGGACCCTATGGCGGCCAGGGATGGAGCGGGCTCGACCGCCTGTACGCTTCCGACGGCGATCCGGTCGCCCTGCAGGCCAACAGCCTGGGCAAACTCACCACCGCGAACGCCCTGGACGTATCCACAGATCTGGAGGTGGATGGGACCCTAACCGTCCACGGAAACGCCGATCTCGATGGAGACCTGGACCTCGAAGGCAACCTGACCACCGGCGACCTGGTGTCCGGCACCCTGGCCGCCGATAGTCTGACCACGCCGGACATACACGCGCCGGAAGGGGAGGACCTGACCATAGACGCCGACACCAACATCGACGGCGACCTGGACGTCAGCGGCACCATCAACGCCGCCAGCATCACCGCACCCTCCACCACCATATCAGCCACCGGCGATCTCGACATATCCGGCGACCTGTCAGCTGCCGGCACGCTGTCGGCCTCGGCCTCGGCCATCACCCTCGGCCAGGACACGGCCGTCAATGGCGACCTGGACATCTCCGGCGACGTGGCGATCGCCGGCGACCTGGTGCTCGATGGATCGGGCCAGGCCATCAAGGGCGCCGGCTCCAACACGCCCGATCTGGGCAGCGCCACGGCCGCCGAGCAGTGGGGCGACATCTTCCTGGCTTCCGGCAAGAACCTGTTCCTGGCCGGCCAGGCGATCCGCAACGCCGCCACCCAAACCATCTACGTCGCCACCACCGGCAGCGACACCACCGGCGACGGATCCAGCGGATCGCCCTATGCCAGCCTGCAGCACGTCTGGGACAACGTCTTACCGGAGATCGTCAACTACCACGTCACCATTCAGTTCCAGGATGGTACTTACAATCTATCGGCCGACGTGACCTTGTATGGCAAATCGGGGCGCGGATCTGTCGTTATTGCTGGCAACTCGTCTGACAGGAATGCTGTTACCATTGACGGCCAGTCAAGTTATCTGCCGTTTGTCATTCGCGGCGTCGGGGTGTGGTTCGTCCGGATCCAAGATATGGGCATTAACAACGGCAACGCCAACAACTTTAGCATCGGCTATGGTGCTCGGGTGACCATTAACAATTGTGTTTTGCGCAGCGCCACCGACCATAACATCTACCTGGATAGTGGCGCCTACCTGTCCGTCACGGGATGCAATGTTAAGGACGCCGGCGGAGATGGAGTGCGTGTTTCTATTGGCGGTATCCTCTATGCCACCAACAACTCCAGCGACGTTAAGAACGGTGAATGGGGCGTGAACTCGAAATACTGCGGGATCGCCGCCATTGCCGGCACACGCATCAAAGGCGACAACGGCGACTATTCAAGCTCCGTCGGCGGCATCACCGGCGTCTGGTGAGCACAGCTGGGGACCAAAAGACGAACCACCATGGCCCTGAACGGGCTATGGTGGTTGCAGTACAAAATAGTTTTCGAGGCGTGTGAAAATCAGCCGCTTGGGACGTAAATCGTGTCCGTGACGGTGTTGCTGGTGGCGCCGCGCCCGTCCTTGATAAACACATACACATCGGCCGAGTCCCCGCCAATGGTCACCTCGTCGGCGCTGTAGATGGTGGTGGTGATGTGGCCGCTGGCATTGGGGAAAGAGCTGCCAAAGTCAACCACCACGTGGGTGGTCGGCAGGGCTGGGCTGCCGCTGTCGCCTGTGCCGCCGAAGCCGCTCCAGTCCAGCGTGACGTCCATTGACACGACCCCGCCCACGGCGCCGCTGTAGTCGAAGTCCAGCTCCAGCGGGTAATGCGTCCCGTTGAGCAAACCTACAACCCCTGGGATGTTCAGATCGGCGCTGAAGCTCTGGGCATCGATCAACAGGGCCGGCGATTGGGCGGCGAAGGCCGGCAGGGCGCCGACTTTGACGAAGGGTTTCTGCCAGCCGTTGGGCAGGCCAACCAGACCGGCTGCCCCGGCCAGCGCGGCCAGGCTTTTCAACGCCTGGCGGCGGGTCAGTTTCTTGGAATTGTCGGCAGGTGAACTCAATTCACTCCTCCTCCAGACCACAAGTGGTCCACTCAGGGCGGGAACGCGTAAACGGTGTCGCTGACGGTGTTGCTGGTTGCGCCGCGTCCATCCTTGATGAACACGTAAACGTCGGCCTCTTCCCCGCCAATGGTCACCTCGTCGGCGCTGTAGATGGTGGTGTTGATGTGGCCGCTGGCGTTAGGATACGAGCTGCCGAAGTCGACCACCACGTGGGTGGTCGGCGGTACAGAGCCACCACTGTCGCCTGTGCCGGTGAAGTTCGACCAGTCCAACGTCACGTCCATGGACACGACGCCGCCCACGGCGCCGCTGTAGTCGAAGTCCAGCTCCAGCGGGTAATGCGTCCCGTTGAGCAAACCTACAACCCCTGGGATGTTCAGATCGGCGCTGAAGCTCTGGGCATCGATCAACAGGGCCGGCGATTGGGCGGCGAAGGCCGGCA
>CAZHBM010000078.1:7778-11982 GCA_964529945.1 uncultured Anaerolineales bacterium
GCCCCGGCCAGCGCGGCCAGGCTTTTCAGCGCCTGACGGCGGGTCAGTTTTTTGGGGCTATCGGCGGGTGATCTCAAGTAACTCCTCCTCTGGGCCACAAGTGGTCCACTCAGGGCGGGAACGTGTAAACGGTGTCGCTGACGGTGTTGCTGGTTGCGCCGCGTCCATCCTTGATGAACACGTAAACGTCGGCCTCTTCCCCGCCAATGGTCACCTCGTCGGCGCTGTAGATGGTGGTGTTGATGTGGCCGCTGGCGTTAGGATACGAGCTGCCGAAGTCGACCACCACGTGGGTGGTCGGCGACGGCGGGCTGAGGCTGTCGTCCTCGCCGTTAAAGGTGGTCCAGTCCAACGTCACGTCCATGGTCGTGACCCCACCCACGGCACCGCTATAGTCGAAGTCCAGTTCCAGCGGAAAGGGGCCAACGGGGCCACTGGCACCCAATCCATCGGCAACGTCCAAATTGGCGCTGAAGCTCTGGGCATCGATCAACAGCATCGGCGACTGGGCGGCGAAGGCCGGCAAAGCGCCGACCTTGACCGACGGTTTCTGCCAGCCGTTGGGCAGGCCGGCCAGCCCGGCTGCCCCGGCCAGCGCGGCCAGGCTTTTCAGCGCCTGACGGCGGGTCAGTTTTTTGGAATTGTTGGCGGGTGAACTCAATTGACTTCTCCTCCGGAATATGCGCGGTCGGCTCAAGTCGGGAAAGCGTAAAGAACGTCACTGACGGTGTTGCTAACGGCGCCGCGGCCGTCCTCGATGTACACGTACACGTCGGCCTTGTTGCCACCGAGGGTCACTTCGGTGGCGCTGGTGATGGTGTAGCTGACGTGGCCGCTGGCATTGGGATATGAACCGCCAAAATCGACCACCACGTGGGTGGTCGGCGACGGCGGGTTGACTTCGTCCCCTGCGCCGCCAATAGTCGACCAATCCAGCGTCACGTCCATGGTCTTGACCCCACCCACGGCGCCGCTATAGTCGAAGTTGAGGTCCAATGGGTAGGGGCCGGGGGAGATGCCGGCCGCCGGGGCACCCAGGATAATCATCTCGACGCTGAAGCTCTGGGCATCGATCAACAGCATCGGCGACTGGGCGGCGAAGGCCGGCAAGGCGCCGACCTTAACCGACGGTTTCTGCCAGCCGTTGGGCAGACCGGCCAGCCCGGCCGCTCCGGCCAGTGCCGCCAACGTCTTCAACGCCTGGCGGCGGGTCAGTTTTTTGGCGGACTGTTCAATGGGCATCAGGCAACTCCTCGCGGGTCCATTGCGCCTCAGACTTGGCTGCCGGCGTCCACGTCGTCCGGGCGGAACCGGCACAACAATCCGGCAGCCAAGAATATCCCATCTGGATATATAGAGAAGTCAGGACAATTACTACGCAATAGAATCTGTTGTTTGTTGATAAAACCAAATCATAATCGGTCGAACCGGCAACTGTCCCTAAGCCTCTCTGGACAATTGCTGGTGAGCCGGCAACGCCGCACCGCTGACCTGGGGTTTCTCCCAGCGGGCGGGCAGGGCCAGCAGCGTCAGCGCGCCGCCCAGGCTGACCAGGTTCTTCAGCGCCTGGCGTCGGGTCAATGTGTCGCGTCTGTCTGGTGATTGCATCGTCTCGCTCCTTGGCTACTAATGCTTTCTTCGGTTAGTCGGTCGGTTGTGGCCGGAATGGCAGCCATTGGT
The DNA here is from genome assembly GCA_964529945.1 of uncultured Anaerolineales bacterium. Classification (GTDB taxonomy): domain Bacteria; phylum Chloroflexota; class Anaerolineae; order 4572-78; family NAK82; genus CAZHBM01. The sequence continues at coordinate 9,459 of CAZHBM010000078.1, forward strand.
GAGCCGGTAGGGCGGCGCCGGTCACCAGGGGTCTTCCCAACGGGCGGGCAGGATCAGCAGCGTCAGCGCGCCGCCCAGACTGACCAGGTTCTTGAACACCTGACGGCACACTAATACCCCGCGCCCACCTCGTTTGGGCACGGTCTCCTGATAATGACTTGGACGCCGAGCCGCCGCTAGTCGAGTCTGTCCGACAATTGCTGATGAGCCGGCAAGGCGGCGCCGCTGACCTGGGGTTTCTCCCAGCGGGCGGGCAGGGCCAGCAGCGTCAGCGCGCCGCCCAGGCTGACCAGGTTCTTCAGCGCCTGGCGGCGGGTCAATGTGTCGCGTCTGTCTGGTGATTGCATCGTCTCGCTCCTTAGTTACTGATGTTTTCCTCGGACTAATCGTCCGGCCGCGGCCGGAACCGGTCGGAAACCTGTTGGTGGGCCGGCAGGGCGGCGCCGGTCACCTGTGGTTTTTCCCAGCGGGAGGGCAGGGCCAGCAGCGTCAGGGCCCCCCCCAGACTGGCCAGGTTTTTGAGTGCCTGGCGGCGGGTAAGCAGATCACGTTTCGTCTGGTTGGACATCTGTCCTCTTCCTCCCACTATGTACGTGCTGAGCTGTTCCCCGTTGCGCACGGGGCCTGTCCCGGCATTCCACGGGGCCTAGACCGCATACCTGAGGGGAGTTGTACCTACTTTTCGAAAGGCGAAACGTCCTGGTGGGCCGGCAGAGCCGCCCCGCTGACCTGCGGTTTCTCCCAGCGGGCAGGCAGGGCCAGCAGCGTCAACGCGCCGCCCAGGCTGACCAGGTTCTTGAGCGCCTGGCGGCGGGTCAATGTATCACGTTTGTCCGGTGATTGCATTCTTTCACTCCTAAGAGCTAGGGTTTTTCTCGGCTCAGTCGGTCGGCCGCGGCCGGAATGACAGCTCTTGGTGGGCCGGCAAGGCGGCGCCAGCCACCTGTGGCTTCTCCCAACGGGACGGAAGGGCCAATAATGTCAGCGCGCCGCCCAGGCTGACCAGGTTCTTGAGCGCCTGGCGGCGGGTGAGGGTTTCACGTCCATCTTGCTTCGTCATCGTTATTCTCCCTGCGTCGTGGAGATGGGTCCGTTCAAATGTTTTCCGACAGGCGCTGGTGAGCGGGCAAGGCCGCACCGCTGACCTGGGGTTTCTCCCAGCGGGCGGGCAGGGCCAACAACGTCAGGGCCCCGCCCAGGCTGACCAGGTTCTTGAGTGCTTGGCGCCGGGTGAGGGTTGTACGGGAATCTTTGCTGCTGTCCATAGACTCTTCTCCTCCACCAAATACAGGGCCGCAATGAAATAATAACGAAGGGATTTTGCTGAAACAACCACTATCCAGGAGGGCGGTGATTTTCAGACAAAAAGAGAGGTCGCGCACCCTGGCCCGGATGCGCCAAAACACGTGTTCCGCCCGTCACACGATAACTTATTATACGCGATATGTGTGGCTTTTGCAATAGGCAAATTTGGCCGCCTTCACAGGGGCGTATCCCGCTGTTTGTGGGTGAATCGGACAGGCTGACAGTCGTTTTTTCCCCTTTTCCACAAGAAATTGGGAAAGAACGGGTGTGGCCCAAATTTCTCCAGGAGGAACGGACCAAGCCAAGCCTTGGCTGCGAAGCAGATTCGTGAGACATCGTTCATTTTATGTTCTAAGAAGCGCGTTGCATCAGGTAGTGTTTTCTTATTTATTTGCGCGTGAAAGGTCTTTCACGCGCAAAAAACAAAAAAAGAAATAAAGCCGGCCGCCTTCTCAGCCGGTCGGCCAACCGGTTGTGGTCCAAAGATGGGCGTGGTATAATGCCTGCTCTATGGGGCCGGCGCACCGGCCCCATAGAATATTGGTGAAAGCATTCAGGCTAATTAGGTTGGTGCTGTGGACAACAAGGTAGATTACAGCCGCAAATGGTACGTGATGGCCGCCGTGGCGATGGGTATCTTTTTGGGCACCATCGACGGCAGCATCGTCAACGTCACCTTGCCCACCCTGGTGCAGGCTTTTAACACCGAGTTTGCCATCGTGCAATGGGTCGTATTGGCGTACCTGCTGACCATTACCACTTTGCTCCTCAGCGTGGGCCGGCTGGCGGATATGATCGGCAAAAAGCCGCTCTACACCGCCGGTATCGTGATATTCACCAGCGGCTCGGCTTTGTGCGCGCTGTCACCCAGCATCTTTTGGCTGATAGGCGCCCGCGTCCTGCAGGCGGTCGGTGCGGCCATGACCACATCGCTGGGCACGGCGATCATCACCGAAGCCTTTCCGCCCTCCGAGCGCGGCAAGGCGCTGGGCATCGGCGGTTTGATCGTTTCCGTCGGCGTTGTCATCGGCCCGACTTTGGGAGGATTGATACTCAGCGTCGCCTCGTGGCATTGGATATTCCTGGTCAACCTGCCGGTGGGCGTGGTTGGTACGTTGATGGTGCTGCGTTTTGTGCCCAGCTTCAAGCCGGCCGGAGGCGAGGCGTTCGACTTTCTGGGCGCGGGCACGATGTTTATCAGCCTGATGGGGCTGCTGCT
>CAZHBM010000079.1:0-11943 GCA_964529945.1 uncultured Anaerolineales bacterium
CGTTTCTTGTTCGACGGCTTCGGCCTCGGGTTGGTCGCCGGGCGCCAGGCCGGCCCGGTGGCCGGCTGCCTCGATGAAGGCGGTGAACAGCGGGTGCGAGCGCGTCGGGCGGGCCTTGAACTCGGGGTGGAACTGGCTGCCAAGCATAAACGGGTGGTCGGCCAGCTCGGCAATTTCGACCAGCCGGCCGTTGGGCGACAACCCGGAAAAGACCATGCCGGCGGAGGCCAGGTCCTGGCGGTAGAGGTTGTTCAACTCGAAACGGTGGCGGTGGCGCTCGAAGGTCAGCTCCTCGCCGTAGGCGGCGTAGGCCTTGGTGCCCTCGACCAGCCGGCAGGGGTAGATGCCCAACCGCATGGTGCCGCCCATGTCGACGATCTCACGCTGGTCAGGCATCAGGTCGATGACCGGATACTTGCTGCCCGGGTTGAACTCGGTCGAGTTGGGCTCGTCACTGTGGAAGACGTGGCGTGCCAGCTCGACGGTCATCACTTGCATGCCCAGACACAAGCCCAGGTAGGGCACCTTGTTCTCCCTCGCGTAGCGGGCGGCGATCACCTTGCCCTCAATGCCGCGGTCGCCGAAGCCGCCGGGCACGACGATGCCGTCGGCCTGGCGCAGCAGTTCGAGGTCGCGCCCGCGCTCCAGGTGCTCGGAGCTGAGCCAGACGATATCCACCTCGCAGCCGCAGTGGACGCCGGCGAAGCGCAGCGCCTCGCGCACGCTCAGATAAGCGTCGTGCAACTCCACGTATTTGCCGACCATAGCCACCCGCACCGACGGTTTGGGGCGCTTGATCTGGTGCACCAGCGAACGCCACTCCTCCAGGTCGGGCGGCGTCGGCGGCAGGCCGAGCCGGTCGGCCGCGAACGCGCCCAGACCCGACTCCTCGAGCAGCAGCGGCACCTCGTAGATGGTCGAGACGGTCGGTAGCGACACCACCGCCCGCTCCTCCACGTCGCAGAAGAGGGCGATCTTCTCCCTCAGGCTGTCGTCGACGGGCCGGTCGGCCCGGCACAGGATCACGTCCGGCTGGATGCCCATACTGCGCAGCTCGCGCACGCTGTGTTGGGTGGGCTTGGTCTTCAACTCGCCGGTAGCCGACAGGTGCGGCAGCAGCGTGACGTGCACGTAGAGGGTGTTTTCGCGGCCGGCATCCTTGCGCATCTGACGCAGGGCCTCCAGGAACGGCTGGCCCTCGATGTCGCCCACGGTGCCGCCCACTTCGACGATGACCACCTCGGCGCCGCTTTCGCGTGCCACCTGGGTAATGTAGGCCTTGATAGTGTTGGTCACGTGGGGGATGACCTGGATGGTCTTGCCCAGGTAATCGCCGCGCCGTTCGCGGCTGATCACCTGCTGGTAGACCTGGCCGGTGGTGACGTTGCTGGCCCGCGTCAGGTTGGTGTCGATAAAACGCTCGTAGGCGCCCAGATCGAGATCGGTCTCGGCCCCATCCTCGAGCACGAACACCTCGCCGTGCTCATAGGGCGACATGGTGCCCGGATCGACGTTCAGGTATGGATCCAGTTTCTGCACCGTGACCGATAGCCCGCGGCTCTTGAGGATGCGTCCCAGCGAGGCGGCCGCCACGCCCTTGCCCAACGAAGAAACCACACCGCCCGTACAAAAGATGTATTTGGTCATCTGTGTTATCGCCTCTATCGACTGGTGAAAAGTAATGGTTGGACCGGCGTCTAGTCGGGACTGCCGGCCGGCTTGATATCCTCAATCCGCAACTGGATCGTCTCCTGGCCGTTCCAGCGGTTGATGATCAGCGTGTAGGCCACGTCGACGATGTCGGGAATGTCGTTGTGCCAACGGCCCCAATCGAAGCCGATCGCTTCCCAGTTGTTTTTGCCGTCGTCGAGCACCAGTTTCAAATGTTGTTGCTCGCGGCCCAGCAGGCGCTTGCTCCACACGTTCAGGCCGCGCGACACAAATACCGGTTCGGAGTTGTCCGGTCCGAAGGGGCGCAGCCGGTCGAGGTCGTCCAGTAAGGCGCGGCTGACCCCGGTCAGATTCAGCTCGGCGTCGACGTGTAGCACCGGCACCAGTTCCTTGCCGGCCAACTGCTCGGCGGCGATCTCCAGCAGCCGCGTCTTGAGCGCCAGCCAGTTGTCGTTGTCGATGGTGAAACCGGCGGCGGCCGAGTGCCCGCCGTGGCGGATCAACAGCTCGCTGCAGCGGTCCAGCGCGTCGGTGACGTGAAACTCGGGGATGCTGCGCGCCGATCCCTTGCTGGTGGTGTCCTGCAATTGGGCTACCAGTACCGGCCGGTAAAACTCCTCGGCCAGCCGGCCGGCCACCAGGCCGACGATGCCGGTGTTGAAGTCCGGCGCGCGCACGATGTACAGCAGGCTGCTGACCTGGTCGGCCAGGATATAGCGCCGGATGCGTTCGGTCATCGACTCGGTCATGGCCCGCCGTTCCTGGTTGCAGTCCTCCAGTTGCTGGGCCAGCTCGCGGCCGCGGTCCTCATCGCGGGTCAGCAGCAGCTCCAGCGCCGGTTCGGCGCTCTCCAGCCGGCCGATGGCGTTCAACCGTGGGCCGATGGTGAAGCCGATGGCCCGCCCTCCCAGCCGTTCCGGCGTCATGTGGGCCAGGTCCATCAACGCCTGCAGGCCGGGGCGCTGCGTCTTGGCCAGTTGAACCAGGCCGCGGGCCACCAGCATGCGGTTCTCGCCCAGCACGGGCGTCACGTCGGCCACCGTACCGATGGCCACCAGGTCGAGCAGGTCGTCTTCGGACAGCGGCACCTGGTGTGAGGCGCGGCTTAACAGCGCCTGGGCCAGTTTGAAAGCCAGCCCGACGCCGGCCAGTTGTTTGAAGGGGTAGGGGCAGTCCGGTTGCTTGGGGTTAATGACGGCCGTGGCCGGCGGCAACTCCGGCCCTAACGAGTGGTGGTCGGTGATGATCAACTCCATGCCCAGTTGGTTGGCGTGGATCACCTCCTCCACCGAGCGAACGCCGCAATCGACGGTCAGTATCAGGCTGACGCCCTGGTTCCACAGGCTGGTCAGCGCGTCGACGTTCAGTCCGTAACCCTCCTCGAAGCGGTCGGGAATGTAGGGCTGCACGTTGGCGCCCAGGGCGGCCAGGGTCTCGGTCATCACGGCGGTGGCGGTCACGCCGTCGGCGTCGTAATCCCCGTAGACGACGATCTGCTCGTGGGCCGCGATGGCCGCTTCCAGGCGCTCGACGGCCGTCTGCATACCGTGCAACAGGAAGGGGTCGCAACTGTCGGGCGTTTCGCAGGCCAGGAAGGAGAGCAGGTCGCGGTCGTCGGTCATACCCCGGTTGTGCAACACCTGCACCAGGTGGCGTGGCACGTCGGGCAGGAAACGATTGAGCTGTTCGTCGGGCAGTTTATCAGCGATTACCCAGCGTTTTTTGGTTGGCGGCAAGAGTCTTCTCCCAAAGATGACACGATCTCCGGCGGGTCAAATAGAGAGAGGGGGGATGAGATACCCATCCCCCCTCTGGAGCGCTACGGATCACGCCGGCCGGTCACTGATTATAGCCAACCTTGCTGCTTGACAAAGTCGGTAACGACCGGGATCTCGATATACTCGCCCTGGTAGGCCTTGTAGGCCAGGTAGAGCGTGTAGCCGAGGAAGGCCAGCGCCGGAATCACCAGCAGGCAGGTGCCGACCACAGTCAGTGACAGCACCAGGCATAACACGGCCATCACCACAAAAGCGGCCACGTTCAAGGCCAGCGCCTGGACGGCGTGGAACTTCTGGAAGGGACGCTCCTTGTTCGACTCGGACAGCAGAATAATCAGCGCCACGATGGCGATGGGGTACGAAAGGGCTGCCATAAGTTTGTCATTGTCGGTAATCTCGTTCATGGATCCCGGCTCCTTTCCGTCGCTGGTGCGACCGAGCGCCCGCCGAAGGCGAAAGAGGTTGCCTGCTACATCACTATCGCCAGTATAGCATGACTACCGGTCAAAATCAAGGAAAATTCGGGGCCTGGCGCGGCTCTTGTCCGACCGGTCATCCCCTGGCGAGGGCAGGCCCCGCAAACGGCGACAGGACAGGCGGACTGGTGGGGAGCCGGGGACAAGACTGATGTGGCTGGGACATTTCAATCTGAGCGGGAGCACGTTGTGGGGTTGGCAGAGCTAAGCAGATGCTTGTCCCAGTTTGGCTGCATCCAGGCAAATGCTTTGGCATCTTTGCGTATTTGTTGGCAGTCCTGTGCACGCAGTTCACCTCCAACGCTTGAACCGTACCTGGCACTCAATCTGGGGCAATCGGCTTCCGTTTTTCAGCATACGGTCCAATGCCTGTGCGGCTATTAGGGGACTAATGGCCGCCACGCGCACCATCTCATCTAACAACCACAGGGTACCGTGCACAGGCACGCCTTCAATTTCGGCAACCTCACGTAAGTGCCGGTCGCTCGTCAGTAGCAGCGCGCCCTTTGTCTTGGCTGCCACCAGGGCGAACTGGTCATTTATCGACGGACCTCGGTGTAATATGGCCAGACGATGTACTTCGGCCACCTCATTGCCGGTCAGTTCAATGCGTGTCAATCCATAACTTACGACCAGAACCCCGTCCGGCTCCTGCAATTCGGCAATTAAAACATCGGGAGCCATCAGGGAGAGCTTGAGCTGGAAGGCCTGCCTCAGCAGTCTCCCCACATGTAGGTCAATCAGGACGCTGGTATCAACTATACACGCTGGCAACCGTGGGGAATCCGTCATGCTGCCCGGCCTCCTCCCGATAGAATTGCGGCAACGATTTGCCCAGCAGTTCGGCGCCGCGGGATTGGGAAATCAGGCCTTCTGCCAGCGCGCGCAATATCAATCGCCGCATGCGCTGCGGTTCTTCCGGGGGGAGCTGGTCGCCCGGCTCCATCCGACGCCAACCTTTCTGTTGAAATAACTTGAACAGGCGACCAGCTACACCCTTGGACAGAACGCCCAGGTCCCTGGCCCGATAGATCCAACCCTGCATACTCAACCCGTACTTGTGTTTGAGTAAGTGTAGCTCGTAGAGATTCAACACGTCACGATGCTGACCTAGCTCAAAGCGGACTTTTGGTTCCGGCACCAGAAAGGCGCCGGCGAAGCGATAGGCGGCCTCTTCCTCATCCATTTCTGAAGTAGGTTCCAGTACCAGGTGGCCTAACTCGTGGGCCAAATTGAAACGCTGGCGGTCCCCCGGTACGTCGCGCTTGACGGCAATTACCGGCATGGCCTGGTTGGCCCAAATGGTGCAGGCATCGAACTTGTCGTGCCCGTTCACCAACCCAACCTTGACGCCGTGGTCCTCAAGGAGTTCGACCATACTCTCGATGGGATCCAGACCCAATCCCCACGCCGCGCGCAGTGCCATAGCCGCATCTTCTACGTCCCTCATCGAGGCTATCTGTCGTTCTTTTTCATCCGGCAAGCTGAACCTGGGTATTCCCTCCAGGTCAAAAAAGCTCTCGATCTCCAGGTAACGCTCCAGCCATTCCTGAATCTCGGCCAATACCATCCGTTCTTGTTTGCGTGGGAGGGTTATACGCTTGCGATAGGCAGGCTCGGATAGTTGGACGTTCTGTTGGCGAAAGAAGAACTCTACCTTGACTCCCAGCACCTGCGCCAGGCGCAGCAGCACCGCTGAACTGGGCATATCTAAATCACGTTCATATTTGGAGATGGCCATGGCGCTCACCCCGACCTTCTCCGACAAGGCCCGCAAGGAAAGTCCCCTTGCGACACGAGCAGTCTTAATTCGCTCCCCCAGCGTCATTGCCCTTTCGCCCCTTTCCGCTTGGTACCTGCTTTGGTTTACATTGTATCATAATTACAAAAATTTGTAAACCAGGATTTGTTGTTTCCGAACGGACATCCCTTAGTGAGCGGCAGGCTTCGGTCCGACCAGTCGTGGACTGGTCGGGAGCGGGGGATGGGGTTGGTATAGCCAAGGTGTTTACCCTGGGGCTGTCCCGGCGGCAAGTATTATGCCATCCGGCCCGGCTTGTGGTAGACTATTCCGGTCAACGTCGGGTGCGCTGCTGACAACCCGAAACGGAAAGGTAGACCATAACCTAAATGGAAACCACAACAGAAGCGGAGGCCAGAAGCAAAATGGTTTTCACCCTGTCGATTGCCCTCGTCGCCATCGTGCTGCTCGTCGGCGGCCAGACGATGCTCAAATTGGGCCTGAACCAAATCGGTGGCATCAGCATTTTTGGAGGCCATCCCATCGAGAGCCTGATGGGTATCTTTGGCACTCCCTGGATCCTGCTGGGATTCGGGTGTTACGGCATCAGCGCCATCCTGTGGCTGGATGTGCTGTCCAAGCTGGAGTTCAGCCTGGCGTTTCCCCTGGTCAGCATGACCTACATTTTTTCCCTCATTATCGGACACTTCCTCTTTCACGAGGCGATCAACGTCTACCGCATCATCGGTGTCTCGGCGATCGTGGTTGGATTGTTCTTCGTTGTACGGAGCGGCAGTTGAGGCATGGAGCGGAAACGGCCTTCCCTGCGTGATTGGACGGCCTGCGGCCTGCTGGTGTTGGCAGTTCTTGTCCTGCTGGCGCCGGCGGTGATCCACCCCTATTGGCTGCCGTTTCCCACCTTCAGCCCCCACTCGGATATCAGCGTCATCCACTGGCCCAAGGCGCAACTGATGGCCGACACATGGCGCCAGGTGCATCGCCTGCCACTGTGGAATCCGGACAACCTGAGCGGCATGCCGCTGGCTGCCAACCAGTTGGCCATGCTCTTCTATCCCCCGGCCTGGCTGTTCCTGGTCCTGCCGTTGGAGCCGGCCTTCAATTTGCTGTTGGGGCTGCACCTGCTGTGGGCCGGTCTGGGTGTCTACTGGTTGCTGCGCCGCGCCTACGGGCTGTGGCCGCTGCCGGCGCTGGCCGGCGGCCTGACCATGGCGCTGAACGGCAAAATCCTGGCCCACCTGGCCGGCGGTCACGTGAGTATGTTGGCCGCGCTGGCCTGGCTGCCCTGGGCACTGATGGGCTTGATCCTGCTTCTGCGCTCCGGCCGCTGGCCGTGGGCACTGCTGACCGCGGTGGCGCTGGCCATGCAGCTCTGCACCCACACCTTGATCAGCCTGTACAGCGTGTACCTGCTGCTGGGTTATTGCCTGTGGTGGGTCATCGGCTGGTGGCGCGAGGGACACAGCCGGGAGCGGCTGCTGCCGCTGCTGCCGGCGCTGGTCGCCATTCCGCTGCTGGCGGCCGCCCTGAGCGCGGTGCAGTTGCTGCCGCTGGCCGAGCTGGCCGGTTTCAGCAACCGCAGCCTGTCGCTGGCCCAGGCAGCCGAGTATTCGCTGACGCCGCTGCAACTGGCAGTCGGCTTGTTGCTGCCCTCGGCCGCCGGCGGTCACGAGTTCGTCATTTACCTGGGGCTGGTGCCCCTGATTCTGGCCGCCTGGGGGTTAGGCCGGCGCTACCCGGATAGCTGGCTGTACCTGGCGGTGCTGCTACTGGCGCTGCTGTTCGCCCTGGGGCGGCTGACGCCGCTGTTCGGCCTGGCCTATCGCTGGTTGCCCGGCCTGCGCTGGGTGCGCACGCCGGCGCGCACTTTCTTCGTGGCTGCGCTGGCGCTGTCGCTGCTGGCCGGTTTCGGCGCCCAACGCCTGGCCGGGCGGCGCCTGGTCTGGTCGAACCTGGCGGCAGTGGCCGTCGGGACATTCTGCCTGGCACTGGGCCTGGGAGTGATGGCCCTGAGCGGCCAGGTCAACCGGGCCGGGTTGGCGCTGGCGCTGCTGCCGGGGCTGAGCCTGTTGATTTTGGGGCTGGTGGCCGGCGACAAGCTGCCGGGCCAGGTCGGGCTGGGACTGCTGGTGCTGCTGCTGGCGGCCGATCTGCTGTCCTTCGACCTGGGTCTGCGCCATTTCGTCTCGCCGGCCCAGGCGCTGGCCGGCGGCCGGGCGACGGCCACTTACCTGGCCGAGCAACCGGGCCTTTTCCGCACCTATTCACCCAGCTACAGCCTGCCGGCGCAGACGGCGGCCTGGGCCGGGCTGCAAACGGCCGACGGCGTCGAACCGGTGCACCTATCGGTCTACGACCGTTTTATGGAGGCCGCCAGCGGCCTGGGGCCGCTAAGCGACCAGCCGCCGCCGTTCAGTGTGACCGTGCCGCGCTTCCCGGCTGACGCACCGCTCGACTTGGCCCTGTCCGGGGTGCAACCCGACCTGACGCTGTTGGGGCTGTTGAACGTCGGTTACCTGGCCAGCGCCTTTCCTCTGGAGCAGACGGACCTGCAGCCGCTGGCCCAGCGGCAAGATGTCTACGTCTACGCCAACCAGCGGGTGCTGCCGCGGGCCTGGTGCCTTCCGGCCGGCGAAGTCGAGGACTCAAACTGGCTGTCGGTCCCATCTTCGGCGGACGTCTGGTCGCAGCAGTTGTATGGCCTGGCCGGTGCATCGACGACGGCACCGGCGGTCGAGGTGACCGTGTACCGGCCGGACAGAATCCAACTGGAGAAATCGCCCGGTGCGGCCTGCCTGCTGGTGTTGAGCGAGATGTGGTACCCCGGTTGGTCGGCTCAGGTGGACGGACGGCCGGCGCCGGTGGAGCGGGTGGCCGGGCTGTTGCGCGGCGTAGCCCTACCCGAGGGCGTCACCGGGGTGACGTTGGCCTACCGTCCGCAATCGGTGGCCTGGGGCAGCCGGTTGTCGCTGGCCGGTTGGGCGGTCGTGCTGGCGTTGGGCCTGTATGCCGGCCTGTTTTGGCGTCACAAGGCCCCCCAAGACTGATTCAATCGTGCCCTCCAACCTAACCTTCTTAGAACGGGACTCACAAACGATGCCAAGCAACCAGGAAACACTCCCCCATCCCATCAGTCGCTGCGAATGGCAGTGGGTAGCCGCGTGGACTGTGGTTCTGCTGTTGGTGACCGGCTTCCCCTACCTGCTGGGCGCGGCGCTGAGCACACCGCAATCGGTCTTCGGCGGATCGATCATCGCCGTTGAGGATGGCAACACCTACCTGGCCGCTATGCGCCAGGGGGCCGCCGGCGCCTGGCTATTCCACGTTCCCTTCACCACCGAAGCCCATTCGCCCGGGCTGGTGTTTCTGTTCTACCTGGTGTTGGGCAAGATTGCCGCCGGGCTGAACCTGTCCCTGCCGCTGACCTTACAGTTGTCGAAACTGGTCACCACGCCGCTGCTGATGGTGGCCGTCTACCAGTTTATGGCCCATTTTAGCGACTGGGTCAGCCTGCGCCGGGTGGGGTTCCTGCTGGCGGTGCTGGGCGGCGGGCTGGGCTGGCTGTGGCTGCTGGCCGGCGAGCCGTTCGCGCCGGGTGTGATGCCCATCGACCTGTGGGTGCCGGACGCCTTCGCCTTTCTGACCGTCTTCACCTTCCCGCACCTGGCGCTGGCCCAGGCGCTGATTCTGTTCTTGATGGTACTGGGGCAGAAGATTGTGCGCCGGCCCAACTGGCGCGGGACGGTACTGGCGGCCGGGTTGGGGCTGCTGTTGAGCCAGGTTCACCCTTACAGCCTGCCGCTGGTGCTGGTCGTTTTGGGGCTGTGGTGGTTGTGGCGCTGGCGCGCCCGGAGCCGGCCGGATTGGAGCTCGCTTCGCTCGCTTCTGCAACTGGGCGTCGTCGGCCTGGTCAGCGCGCCTTACCTGGGCTACGTCTTCCTGCTGTTCGCCAACAACCCGGTCTTCCACTCGTGGCAGGAGCAGAACCGCATTCGCTCGCCCAACCCGGTGCACTACGTGCTGGGCTACGGCCTGCTGAGCCTGCTGGTGCTGGTGGCCGGGCTGCATCCGTGGGTGGTACGCCGTATCCGCGACTATCGTTTTTTGGGCATCTGGCTGGTGCTGGTGCCGATCTTGCTGTACGTCCCGTCCAACCTGCAGCGGCGTTTCCTGGACGGTTACCAGATGCCGGTGACGGTGGTTGCCGTGGCCGGACTGCTGTACCTGCTGAAACGCGTGCCATCCGACTGGCGGCGGCGCAGCGTGCTGGCGCTGGTGGTGGTCAGCACCTTCTCCAACCTGTTGTTGCTGACCGGCGCCACGATGGCGGTGGTCAATCACCAGCGGCTGGTGTTCCATCCGGGCGCGGTGCTGGCCGCCGCCGACTGGATGGAGAAGCAGGTGCCGGCCGATAGCCGGGTGCTGGCCGGCTACGACAGCGGCAATTTGCTGCCGGCCCGGGCGCTGGTGCGCAGCTTCGTCGGCCACGGGCCGCAAAGCGTGGACGCCGACCTGAAGCTAAAGGCGGCCGAGCGATTCTTCGCGGCTGAGACGAGCGACACCTGGCGGGAGCAAACGCTGGCCCACTACGGCATAGACTACCTGTTCTACGGACCGGACGAGCGCGCCCTGGGCGGATTCGATCCGGCCGTCGCAGCCTACCTGCAGCCGGTCTATCGCAACGACCAGGTAACCGTCTACCGCGTCTTGACGGAGGAACAACCATGATGAAGGCCGGCCGGCCTGTGGGCCTGGGGCTGGGCTTCCTGGCGCTGTTGATTGTGGTGTTGGGGCTGACGGCCGGCGGCCACATCGTCATCGGTGACGAGGAGACGATGTACCGCCTGACCCGAAACCTGGCCGGCGGCCGGGGGCTGGCGGTTGGGCGCGAGACATTGACGATGCCGGCCCAATCCGACCCGCTGTTCCTGCCCCATCAAGCTGTGGAACTGCCGACCACATCGGCCGTGCCCGGCCGGGACGGGCGGCTGTATTCCAAGTACGCCCCCGGACAATCGTTGGCCGGCCTGCCGCTGTACCTCTTGGGCCGTGGCCTGGCGGCGGTCGTGCCGCGCCTGCCGGCCGAGCCAACCGCCCGATTGATGGTCTCCTTCTTCAACGTGCTGGCCCTGGCCGGCTGCGGCTGGCTGATGCTGCACCTGGGCCGGGCGTTGGGCTACCGGCGGGGGACGGCTACCTGGCTGGCGCTGGCTTTCATCTTTGCCTCCATGGCCTGGCCGTACGTCAAGACCTTTTTCCCCCAGCCGGCGGTGACTTTGCTATTGCTGGTTTTGGTTCTGGCCGGGCTGCGCTGGCGCGAAGGCGGCCGCCGGGATTGGTTGTGGCTGCTGGGCCTGGCTGCCGCCGGCCTGATCCTGTTCCGGCTGAGCCAGGTGGTGTTGCTGCCGCTGCTGGCGCTGTACCTGCTGACGGCCGGCGGCCGGCGGGGCCGGTTGGGCTTTTTGGCCCTGGGACTGGGCGCGGCGGCCGGCCTGGCGGCCAGCGCTGGCTACAACTGGTTGCGCTTCGGCTCGCTGTGGGAGACCGGCTACCACGAGGTGGCCTGGACCACGCCACCGCTGCTGGGCTTGTACGGCCTGCTGGCCAGTCCGGGCAAAGGGGTGTTGCTGTACACGCCTCTGCTGTTGCTGGCGCCGGGCGCCTGGCTGTTGTTCGTCCGCCGGCGACGGGCCGAGGCCTGGCTTTTTCTCGGCCTGTGGCTGGTGCTGCTGGCCGTCTACGCGCCCTACAATTTCTGGACCGGCGGCTTCAACTGGGGGCCGCGGTTTCTGCTGCCGGTGCTGCCGCTGGGCCTGCTGCCCATCGGCGCCCTGCTGGAACAGCCCCAGGCCCGGCCGCGGCTGACGTGGGCCGTCTTTCTGGTCTTGTTTCTCCTGGGGCTGGGGCTGCAATTGCCGGCGGTGCTGGTCGATCACAGCCGCACCCTGTACCAGCACTTGAGCGGGCGGGAGGAGAGTCTGGCCTACAGCGAGACGATCTACCGGCCGGCCGATTCGCCCTTGCGCCAACAGTGGCCGACGGCGGTGGCGTTGTTGCGGGCTTATGCCCGCCCGGAGACGCGCCAGGCGGCCGGGGCCGCCCTGGTGGCGCTGGGCGACGACCCGGCGGCAGCCGGCATTCCCGACGGCGGGGCGTTGCTGCAGGCCGAATTCGAGCGCCGCAACACGCCCGACCTGTGGTGGGTTCACCTGCTGCTGGCGCCGTTGGGGCCGGCGGCCGAATAGGTCCGGGTGGTGGG
>CAZHBM010000080.1:0-11885 GCA_964529945.1 uncultured Anaerolineales bacterium
CTCCTACCCGGTGATGCATGTCACCGCCATCACCCACCGGCGAGATCCTATCTACCCAACAACAATCGTCGGTATCCCGCCTATGGAAGATTACTGGATGGGCAAAGCGACGGAAAGGCTGTTCCTTCCGCTCACCAGGCTTTTCCTGAGCGAAGTGGTCGACATCTCGATGCCGGCCGAAGGCGTGTTTCACAACCTGCTGCTGGTCAGCATCCGCAAACGTTATCCCGGCCAGGCCAGAAAGGTGATCAATGGCATTTGGGGACTGGGGCTGATGATGTTGACCAAGTGCATCGTGGTATTGGACGACGACGTGGACGTGCAAAACGAACGGCTGGCCATGTTCCACGCCCTGAACAACGTCGACTGGAGTCGCGACGTTGTCATCCAGGATGGACCGACCGACGCGCTGGATCACGCCAGTTATTCAACGGCCTTTGGCGGCAAGATCGGCATCGACGCCACCCGAAAATTGAGGGGTGAAGGCTACAATCGGGAATGGCCCAAGCTGGCCCAAATGAGCGATGAGGTGAAACAGAGAATCGACCGGCTGTGGCCCGATCTCGGGCTGTAAAGACTCAGGCCAGGCACCGTTTTGCTGTGGACTGATTGATTGCCCGGTCGTCCATCCGGTTCTCGAGCCGTCTCGTTTTTTCCGACAGATATTCACCCTATGGGAAATAGTCTATGGATCGTGGAACAAAAACCGTAGTCGGTATCGTCGCTATCGGCGCTTTCCTGTGTTGTGTCGCCGGATTGGGCCTGGCGTTGCTCAGTACGCGCCTGATCGGCAGAGCCGTCATTACCCAACCGGACCAAGTGGCCCGCGTGAGCAACGATATCGCCGATTATTCGCTTCCGCCTGGCTTTGAGAGGAAGTTCGCTTCCGACGTCAGCGGTTTCAAGCTGGTCGCATTGGGACCGGAACAGAGCAACTCACAATTCCTGATGATTGTGCTTCTGCAGTTCCCGGCCCCGATGAGTGCCAACCGGGCCGAAATCGAAAACCAGATGCGCCAGGCGCTGGCACAACAGACGGGTATGGGCAGTGCTTCCCTGGAAACCGTGGGACAGGAGCAGGTCCAGATCAAAGACCAGCCGGTCGAATTTACCATCCGCGAAGGGACGACCCAGGACGGCGTGAAATTGCGCCAGGAAACAGGCATTTTCGAGGGCAAACAAGGCCCTACGCTCCTGATGGTGATTGGTGAAACCGGCGATTGGGACCAGCCGCTGATAGACAATTTCTTCAAGTCCATTCAGTAGTCCCTGGGCTGCCCGCCTACCAGGCTCAAACACTTCGAGCGCTCGCGCGGCAGACCGGCCGCTGAAAACCCAAGCCTACAACGTAACAGGGAACGAATGAAGACATTACGCGCTTTTCTCGAAATGGTCCGCTTCCACCACACCATTTTTGCCCTGCCCTTCGCCTACCTGGGTATGGTGCTGGCGGCTAATTGGCCGCCGGCCGGCGGGCCGCCCCAATGGCCCACCCTCCGACAGGTGGTGCTCATTACCCTGGCCATGGTCGCAGCGCGAACGCTGGCCTTCGCCGTCAATCACTACGCCGATTGGCGGTACGACGCCCGCAATCCGCGAACGGCGGGACGCCCCATCCCTTCGGGCCGATTGTCCGCCAGAGCTGCTTTGGCGTATGGCGGCATTGCGCTGGCGCTATTGGCCGTCGCCGCCTGGCTACTCAACCCCTTGACCCTGCTGCTGCTGCCGGGCGCCATAATCTTCCTGGTTGGATATTCTTTCACCAAACGCTTCACCTGGCTGTGCCACTGGATTCTGGGCGCCACCGACGGCCTGGCGCCGGCCGGGGCCTGGGTAGCGGTCCGCGGCGCGATTGATCCTCCGGCCTGGCTGCTGTGGCTGGCGGTCACTATGTGGGTGGCCGGTTTCGATCTCATCTACTCGTCCCAGGACAGTGACTTCGATCGCTCGCAGGGACTGTTCTCGATGGCAGCCAACTTTGGGGTCGCGGCCAGCCTGCGCTGGGCCAAGATCAGCCACGCCATTGCGGTCGGTTCTTTGGTCGTTTTTGGGCTCATCTTTCCCTTGAACTGGATATACTGGTTGGGAGTGGCCATCGTGGCAGCGCTACTGGCTTACGAGAACCTTCTTGTCACACCCAGGGACTTGTCGCGTATCGACACGGCCATGTTCAACGTCAACGCCTACGTGGCCGTAATCATTTTTGCCGCCAGCCTGGGGGCTCTATACCTGTAACCGTTGGGGGAAAGGGAATCTCGACGGCGTGAGCGAAACCGCTTTCCGCCACACGGCGTGTACGGTGGCATCCCCAAGGCGGGATGGAAAGTCTATCCGGCAAACGAAAAACAAAGTATAATAGAATTCAGTTGAACCTTGACCGCTTTTCCGAAGCAGTGACCAGGGAAACGAAATGGAACCGGAAAACAGACCGCAACCGCTGCCTTTGGAAGCATTACATCAGGTCAGTCTCCAAATCAGCGCTGAATTGGAGCTCGAACGGTTGCTGCGATTGGTCGTGGAACAAGCCACGAACCTGTTGCAAGGCTGCGCCGGCGGTTACCACCGCTACAACCCTGAGCGAGACGTGCTCGAGTGGACGGTCGCCTTCGGACGATACGCTTCCCCGGTTGGCAGCACCCTGCGCCGCGGCGAAGGCGTAGCCGGTCACGTGCTGCGGACCGGCTTGCCGGTCACCCTCGACTCTGAGGAGTCGCTGCCTGTGGATGGCGGCAAGTTGGTACCCAACATTGGCCCCCGGCGTTCCGTGGCTGCAGTTCCCGTCGTGTGGGGCAAGGAATTCCTTGGGGTGCTGCACGTACTGGTGGAACCTCCGCGCGGCTTCAGCTCGGACGACGTCCGTCTGCTCAGCTTGTTCGCCAATCAAGCCGCCGTCGCCGTGCGAAATGCGCGATTGGTCGAGGCGCTGCAGGACAGCCAGATCATGTTGCGCCAGTACGCCGACGAACTGCGTATCCAGAACGAAGAACTGGATGCCTTTTCGCATACGGTGGCCCACGATCTTAAGAGCCCTCTCGCTAATTTGCTGATGTTCGTCCAACTGTTGGAGGAAGGCTACGAGAATATTTCCGCCGAAGAATTGGAGTTGGGGACTGAGGCGTTGGGGCGCAACGTGCGCAAGGCCATCAACATTGTAGAAGAGCTGCTTCTGCTGGCCAGCGTCCGCAAAGAGGACGTGACCCGCTCGCCGCTCAATATGGAGGCAATCGTCCGCGAATCGTGCCGTCGTCTGTCCGACGTCGTGGAACGTTATAGCGGCAAGATTGAATATGCGGGCGCCTGGCCGACTGTCGTCGGTTACGCGCCGTGGGTTGAGGAAGTCTGGATCAACTACATCAGCAACGCGCTCAAATATGGCGGCACGCCGCCGGTGGTCCAGCTCGGCGCAGACATAGCGCCCAACCGGACGGTCAAGTTCTGGGTGCGCGACAACGGACCCGGAATCCCGGCCGAACAGCAGGCCCGGCTGTTCACTCCCTTCACCAAGCTGGAACAGGCCAAAACCACGGGAACCGGTCTCGGGCTATCCATCGTCCGGCGAATCGTCGAGAAACTGGGCGGTGAAGTGGGCCTCGAAAGTCCAGGCGAACCGGGCCAGGGCTGCACCTTCTATTTCACGCTGCCTGGTTATCGCTCGAGCATATGACAATGATTCAGATCGATTCATTATCTTTCAGTTATCCGGCCGGGACTCCCCTCTTCCAGGACTACAGTTTTTTCATCGGCCGCGGCCAGGCGTGGGCCATCATCGGTCCTAGCGGCTGTGGCAAGACCACGCTCTTGAGCCTGTTGGCCGGTTTGATTTTGCCCGTTTCGGGTCAGATATTGATCGATGGCCAAGAACTCAAGCGTCCCCGTCCCCGGACAGGGTTGGTCCTTCAAGATTACGGGTTGCTGCCCTGGGCATCGGTGTGGGACAACGTCCGGCTCGGCCTCCAGATCCGTGCCTTTTACGGGCCGGACGGGATCCATTCTCCAAAAGATGAGACGCTGGCGGACGGAGACGAGAGAGCCGACCATTGGTTATCGCGCCTGGGCATCGACCGCATCGGACAAAAATACCCGCACCAGATCAGCGGCGGGCAGAGACAGCGCGCCGCCATCGCCCGCACCCTGGTGTTGAACCCCGATCTGCTATTGATGGATGAGCCGTTTGGTGCCCTCGACCTGCCCACACGTCTCGACCTGCAGAACCTGACCATGCAATTGCGGCGCGAGCAAAGATTGACGACCGTCATCGTCACCCACAACATCGAAGAAGCCGCCTTTATGGGCGAACACATCCTGGTCTTGACAAATCCTCCCCATCGCGAGCCGGTCGTCGTCGCCAACCCACGCGCCGGCGAATCCGAATACCGCCCTAGTGACGAGTACACGGCCAAATGCCAGCACCTTTACGCCCTGATTGGAGATGAATCCCGTGAAATGGCGTGAGGCACTGGTCGGCTTTCTGGCCACCCTGCTCATTTGGGAATTGCTCGCTCTGGCTTTGAACCGCCCGGTTTTCCCGCCGCCGACCCGCGTGCTGGTCGTCTTCTTTTCGCAGATTCTGGGGCCTTTGGGGCACCACTTCCTGGTCAGCGCCGGCCGGGTGACCGCAGCCATCGTGTTGGCGGCACTGGTCGCCGTCCCTGCCGGCATGGGGTTGGGACAGATGCGGACCGTCGACCGTTTCTTTGCGCCGCTGATATACATTGTCTATCCCATACCCAAGATCGTCTTCCTGCCGGTGATCCTGGTCCTGTTTGGCTCCGGAGACGGCAGCAAAATCCTGCTCGTGGGGTTGATTCTCTTCTTCCAGATACTGGTGGTAGTCCGCGATCACGCGGCCCGGTTGCGTCCCGAGCTGATCACCTCGGTCCGTTCCATGGGCGCCGGCCGGCGGGCGCTGTTTCGGTTCGTCTATTTGCCGGCCAGCATCCCGGCATTGCTCACCGCGCTGCGGGTCAGTGTCGGAACGGCCATCGCCGTCCTGTTCATTGCCGAAACCTACGCCACCACCTCCGGCCTGGGTTACTACATCGTCGTTGAGAGTTGGGGCACCCTGCGCTACGCCCAAATGTACGCCGGTGTGTTGGCCATGAGTCTGCTTGGGCTGATCCTGTATTTTTTCGTTGACACGCTGGATCGCAAACTATGTCCCTGGAGGGAGACGGCACTATGAAAAAAAGTCGCCTGGTAGTTGGTATGTCTGGGGCCAGCGGCTCCATCCTTGGCATCCGTCTGCTGCAGGCATTGGCCTCCGTCGAGAACATCGAGACGCACTTGATAATCAGCCAGGCCGCCCAGATCACGCTGCAACTGGAGACCGACTGGCAGCCCGAAGAGGTGCTTGCCCTGGCCGACGTAACTTACACGCCCGAGGATATCGGCGCCTCAATCGCCAGCGGCTCTTTCTCCACCTGCGGTATGATCGTCGTCCCGTGCAGTATCAAAACCCTTAGTGCTGTCGCCAATTCGTTCGCGGCCGATCTCTTGGCCAGAGCGGCCGACGTCACGCTCAAAGAAGGCCGCCGCCTGCTGCTGGTAGTACGCGAGACGCCCCTCCATCTAGGACACCTGCAACTGATGAGTCGGGCAGCCGAGTTGGGTGCAATCATTTTTCCGCCCGTGCCGAGCTTCTATTCCAGGCCGGAGACGATAGATCAACTGGTCGATCAGCTGGTGGGGCGTATATTGGACCGCATGCAGATCGAAAACACGTTGTTCTCGCCCTGGACAGGGCCGAGCGATGGCAAAGACCCGATAGAATAATGAAACAGTCGCCGGTTCCGGATTACGTCCGTCGTTTCCTCGATCAAGAGACGACCTTATCCCTGGCGACCCTCGGCCTCGGTGGAAATCCCCAGGTCGCTGATGTATACTACGTGCTTGACGGAGAGATGAGTCTGTATTTTATCTCGCTTTCCGACAGCCGGCACACGACCAATATCGAGCTTGACAGCCGTGTGGCAGGTACGATCAGCGCGCGTTCGACCAACTGGCGCAACATCAAGGGAGTTCAACTGGAAGGCACCTGTACGATCGTGGGCGGCCGGCAGCGCATGTCTGGATGGGCACGATACGTGGTCAAATACCCATTTGTGCTGTCCGATCCTGCTTTGGCGCCGGCATTGGCAAAAGTCAGGCTGTACCGGCTGCAACCGCATTGGATACGATGGATTGACAATTCTATCCGTCTTGGACATAGTGAGGAATATTATTTATGACGTTTGAGTCACCTTCGGCTAAGAAACACTACGTGAATGACATGTTCGGTCGGATCGCGCACAGGTATGACCTGGTCAACCGGCTTATGGCCGGCGGGTTGGACATTTACTGGCGGCGAGAGTTGATCCGTGAGGCTAATCTTCCCAGTGGGGGCTATCTTCTGGATATTGCCACGGGTACCGGGGACGTTGCTTTCGCAGCCGCGGGAAAGCAGCCGGAATTGAAACTGGCCGTCGCCGCTGATTTCACCCTCCCAATGCTCCACTATGGGCAGCGGCGCACAAGACAGAATCATCGCCCCGGCTCCGACACGATCCGTTGGGCCGCCGCCGACACGATGGCGATCCCCTTTCCGGACAACACTTTCGACGTGGTCACTTCTGCTTTCTTGATGCGCAACGTGATCGACGTGGAAGCCACCGTCAAGGAGCAGCGCCGAGTCACCAAACCGGGCGGGCAGGTACTGACTATGGACGTGCCCCGGCCGCCCAAGACACCGTTTGGACACCTGTTCCGCTTTTACTTTCATCACATTATGCCTCTTTTCTGTGGCCTGATCAGCGGCGAACCGGACGCCTACACGTATCTTCCGCACTCGGCCGATTCATTCCTTTATCCCGACCAATACGCCGCCGTTATGGAATCGGTCGGCCTGAAAGACGTGCATTACCGGACCCTGATGCAGGGGGCGGTTGCCTTACATGTAGCAGTCAAATAGGTGCCAGAGACTTGTAGTCACGATCGATTCGGCAGGATTCCGAATGGCAGAGCAACCTCAAGAAACTGCACCACGACAACCTGATAGCGGCATAGATTACCGGCAGGCCTACGAGCAGGCCCAAGCCCAACTGATCGCCTACGCCCGTGACCTGGCGCTGGCGTACGCCGCCCAAAAACGAATGGCCCAGTACCTGCCCGGTGACCTTCGCGACCGCATCACCGCCGGCAGTCACTCAACGGCCGGGGAGCGGCGCTACGTCACCGTCTTGTGTGTGGACATCGTCGATTCGACCAAGCTCGCTTCCCGACTTGAGGCCGAAGACGTGTTCGGCTTGATGAATGCCTCATTCCGTCGTCTCGTGTCGCACATCTTTAAGCATGGCGGAATGATCGACAAGTTCCTGGGCGATGGCATTATGGCTGTCTTTGGGGCTTCGGAAGTGCGTCAAGACGATGCGTTTCGAGCTGTGCAGACTGCGTTGGATATGGACCGCGAAATCCGGGAGTTCAGCCAGGAGATGTTGCCAAGCCTGGGTGTTCCACTACAACTCCACATTGGCATCAATTGCGGTCTCGTTATTGCCGGCAGCGTCGGTGTGGACGAGCAACTGGCCTACACTGTAATGGGAACACCGGTTAACGTGGCCTTTCGGCTTCAAGACTTGGCCGAGCCGGGCAACATATTGGTCGGTGAGTCGATCTACCAGAAGACGAAGGACCTGTTCGATTATCGCTACCTGGGGGAATTTGAGCTGAAGGGCATCGAAGGCCCGGTCAACGTGTACAACGTCCAGCCGAAGAAGCCGGCGCGTTCAACAGAGCCTTTGGCGGGTGAATTTCGCCTGGCCTGGGTTGGGCGCGAAGCGGAAATGGAGACACTGTCGCAAGCGTTTCTTGATCTCCAACAAGGGACAGGGGGCACGATTGTCATTGCCGGCGAACCTGGTATGGGCAAGACGCGGCTGCTACGCAGGTGGTTGACCTCGTTGATCGGCGAACGCCTCACGGTCTGGACCGGCAAGTGCCAGCCGGATAAGCAATATACCTCGTACGGACTTTGGCGCGGGATGATGGAACGGGTACTGCCCATCGCGCCGGGGGACAAGGTATTGTTTGAGGTCAACAATTCGGCTGTCTGGGTCAATTGGAGGGCCAACGTGCCGCCCGTGTCGCTTATTCTCACCCAGGTCTACAACCAACCCAACCTGTTGCCGCCTAATGAGATGCGCACCCTGGTCTTCCAGGCACTGCGCGACCAACTCATTACCTGGGCCCAACGTGGACCTATGATCTTGGTGATCGACGATTGGCAATGGGCAGACGGTATCTCACAGCAAATGTTACTGTCATTAATCCCGTTGGCCGAACACTATCCCATTCTCTTTTGTCTCGCCGGTCGCCCGCAAGGAACGACCGAAGATTGGTTAACGCCGATCAAGCAACAGGCCGGCGAACGATTCCGGGAAATCAATTTGAACCCGCTCTCCAGAGAGGAGACTCTGGAGGCCCTACAAAGTGCCGTCCGGCCCAAAAGCTTACAGAGTGAAGGCCAGAACCTGTTGGTGGAAAGGACAGGCGGCAACCCTCTGGCACTCGAACTGGCGTTGCACATATTGGTCACCGATGGCGTGCTCAAGCTCAAAGGAAATCACTGCCACATGGCAGAGCCTCATCGACTGGCGCAAGTGAATCTTCCGGCCGACTTGAACGGCATCACGCACGTCCAATTGGACCGGCTGCCTAATTTCTTGCGCGAGCTGGCCGATTATGCGGCGGTAATCGGCCCGGTTGTCCCGATCCGGCTGCTTCGAGCTGTCGTCGACCGCGAAAGACGGACCAAGGATCTGGCGCGTGACATGCAGCGTATGACGGACTATGGCATTGTCGCGCCGATGGCTATGGACGACGACACCTACGTTTTCCAGAGTCACCTGACTCGAGAAGCGATCTACGCCGCATTGCCACCCAACCGCCTGTACGTTCTACACCGTGCGGTGGCCGAAGAGTTAGTTAACCTCAATAGCAGCGGCAGAAACATTGACGTCGAGTTGATCGCCTACCATTTCCTCAAAGCGGGTGGTCCGGCAACAGCGATTCCCTATCTCATCCAGGCCGCCAAGCACTCTCAGCGTCACGCAGCCAACGATCTTTCGATCACCTATCACCTGGCGGCCTTGGAAGCCATAAATTCGGCACCGCATTACAAGACGGAAGGTCTGGGCCTTGAAATCTCGCTGGCCAATACCTGTCTGCAGGCACGGCAATACAGCGAAGCGATCGAGCACTACGAAGCCGCGCTCGCGCTATGCCGCCAGCAGAAGAAACAGGTGGAGATCCATCAATCGATAGGCAGGACTTATGCCGAACAGGGAAATCTGACCCGTGCCTGGGAACAATTGGAGGTCGCTCTGGAACTCCTGGCCACGGCCAACATTCCGGCCCATTCGCTCACCCGAGGCCGTGTCTACGCCGATTGCGCTCAAACACAATGGCGTATCGGCAACGAAACGCAAGCTAACGTTTGGGCACGCGAGGCCCTGGCCATTTTGGAGGGGACCCAAGAACGTGCCAGCCTCACGGCCAGCTACCAAACGCTCAGCCACGTCTACGCTAAACTCGGCCAACACAGCCTGGCCGCCCACTACGCAGCCAAGGCCACGGCGGCCTTCCAGCCGCCGGAACCCGACCTGTCGGAATAGAAGACACGCCTGCCGGAGCGCAGGCCGTCTTCAACGGATGGCCTGACGAATGCGCTGCGCCAGAGCGTTGCACACCTCTCCGTAACACATCTCGGGAAGACGGGGCCGCGGTAAATCGACCGGCAGCACGTCGGCAATCCTGCCCGGTCGCTGCGTAATCACCAGTACGCGGTCTGCCAGCAACACGGCCTCACGGATGTCGTGCGTAACCATCACGACGGTTTTGTGGCTGGCTAACCATACACGCAGCAGTTCCATATTCAAGCGCTCACGCGTCAGAGCGTCCAGGGCGCCAAACGGTTCATCCAGCAGCAGAATCGCCGGTTCGTGAGCCAAGGCACGGGCGATGGCGACGCGTTGCTCCATGCCGCCCGACAACTGGCGCGGATAACTGCCGGCAAAATCGGATAGTTCCACTAGCTTGAGAACTCTGGTGACCCTGGCCGCCGATTCGTCGGCCGGCAACCCCTGAATCTGCAATGGGAGTGCGACGTTCTCGGCGACTGTACGCCAGGGCATCAGATTCGCCTTCTGGAAGACAATGCCGATGTCCCGGCTGGGGCCGGTCAGCGGTTCTCCCCTCAGCAGGACCTGGCCGTTATCGGGCTGCAGCAAGCCCGCCAACAAGCGCAGCAGGGTGGTTTTCCCGCAACCGGATGGGCCTACTATACACAGAAACTCACCGCTATGAACGGAAAAACTAATGTCCTCCACTGCCGACAATATGCCCTGCGGCGTGGTATATCGTTTGCTGAGGTGCCGGCTCTCCAGGATAGTTGTCGTCTCGCTCATTCGACGAACTCGTTCGAAAATATGTTTCCGGTGGGCACGACGACGTCAACCAGGCCGGTCGCCTTCATGGCTTCAGCGGTAACCTGCCAGTCTTCAGCTCGGCTTCTTCCATCCCGGCCCCACAGAGCCAGGGAAGCCTGCAATACCGCCCGCTGCGCATCCGCCGTTTCATCGGTAATCTCCGGTACGGCCTGCCGCGCGATAGAAAACGCCTCGTCCGGATGGTCGATTGAGTAGACCAGACCGCGCAGCGAGGCTTGGACCATACGCCTCACCAGGTCCGGGTCCTGTTCAATCAAGGCCTCGTTGGTCACAATACCGTTTGAAACCAGGTTGATGTAATCGGAGACTTCCATCACGCTCACGTCGCGCCCTTCACGTTCCAGTTGCACGGGCTCGTTGGCAATATAGATCACCGCCGCGTCAACCTGGCCCTGTTCGACCGCTTGCGCCTGGGCAAACCCAATGCTCTCCAACTGCACCTTGGAGGCGTCCAAACCGCTGGCGTAGACCAGAGCCTCCCAGCCCGCATAGCTGGCGCCGTAAAGGCCGGGAATGCCGACCGAATGTCCCGCCAATTGCTTGGGGGTCGTGATCCCGGTTTCGGCCAGAGCCATGACGCCTACCGGGAAGCGGTCGTACCATTTCATCACGTATACGATTGGCAACCCCTGAGCCCGCGACAGGATGACCTGATCGCCACTCGCCACAGCGAATTGACCTTTTCCCTGTCCGGTCAGAGCGACAAAATCGTTCTCAAAGCCATACTCGAGGGTGACATCCAGGCCTTCTTCGACGTAGAAACCTTTGGTCTGGGCGA
The DNA here is from genome assembly GCA_964529945.1 of uncultured Anaerolineales bacterium. Taxonomy (GTDB): domain Bacteria; phylum Chloroflexota; class Anaerolineae; order 4572-78; family NAK82; genus CAZHBM01. The sequence goes on from CAZHBM010000080.1 coordinate 11,260, forward strand.
CGTAGTAAGGGGCGAACTGGACGTTCGGGACGTACCCCACACCCAGAGTCACAGTTCGAAGCTGCCCGGACGGATCGGACGCAGCTTCATCCCCTGCGGGAACCGCTGCGGCATCCGGCGCCGGCTTGGACGAAGCACACCCAGTCAACAAAACGATCAACGCCAGACCGGCAATCAGATGCCAATAGCTCTTGGTATGCATTGGAGGCACCTCCCATGTGTAGGCAGATTATAGTGGACCTGAACAGCAGCGTCAATCATTGAGTCAGTCGAGGGTGTGTCCGTTTCTCTTGGTAGATGACTGCGTGAGTCGGCGGCCGGCTTCATCTCTTTAGACTACCCTATTCAATGCGCTTCCAAACACATTATGTGAGTGGTCTTTCACGAACCTGCATCGCAGCCAAGCCCTGGCTCGGTCCAATTTCTCCTGCAAAAGATCTGGGACACACCCGGCAGTCGAATGCGCCCCATCCCTCGCGCGTTGGCCGGTTGTGGGAAATCGCTCCTATTGCGCAAAGTGCACATGTGCGTCTATTATTAATCATCCGCCTCGGCGGATAACTGAACCTGGGGTCTCTACTATGTGAGCGATTGACTTAGGAGGAGGAAAACGTTAGTGAAATTCA
>CAZHBM010000081.1:0-5613 GCA_964529945.1 uncultured Anaerolineales bacterium
AGGCTGTTTTCCCACAACCCGTGACCGCTACCGGCCAGCGTGCGCTGCAATCGCTGCCGGCTGGTCGCCAGTGCCTCTTCGGCCCAAATTCGCTCGACGATGCGGCTCAGTCGCTCGCTGAACGCGTCAAGCAAGATCAACTCTTCCTCCAGGAATGGTCCGTGGTCGGCTTCTGGACGGGTCTCCAGATAGCCCACCTCGACCAATCCTACCTGCTCGCCCTCGACAGTCAGAGAGTTGGAAATTTGCCACACGCTGGGCCTGAAATTGGGAGTGCGGTACACCTGGTCGCCCAGTGTCAGCCGGGCGCAGGTGATGTCCGGGTATTGCCAGGAGTCGGGGATCATACCCACTGCGCCGCGCAGAATGTCGTCCAGGTCGTTGTTGCTGCTTTCCACCAGCTTGGACAGTCCATACAGCAGCGACAACTCCTTGATACGCTCTCCCAATGCCCAGGTGTGTCGGCGCAAGGCGTCCTCAGCCCGCTTGATGCGCAACAGCGCGTTGACCCGCGCCAGGAACTCGCGATTGCTCAGCGGCCAGAGCATAACCTCGTCGGCGCCGGCTTCCAGCCCGTCGGCCAGGTCACTGCTCTCGATTTTGGCGGCCGACAGCAACGCCACCAGCAGACCCTCCAGGTCAGGGTCATTCTTCAGTTTACGGCAGACGGTAGCGCCGTCCCCGTCGGGCAGCACCCGATCCAATACGACCACATCCGGACGCCCTTGGCGGGCCAGGCGCAGGGCATCCCCGCCTGAAACCGCCTCAAGCACGGCGTAACCGGCCGTGGTCAATACCCGCGCCTGTACGCGGCGTGCATCGGGGTCGTCATTTACGATTAATACTTGGGGTTGCATGGTTCTCTTATCCGGTCTATCTGATAGACGGTTGACTAGATTTGGTAATGTCTTTAGGCTGAAAGTCTGCCTCCAAAAGTGTTTTAAGGGCCAGGCTGACCTGATCGAAATCGCTGGTCTTATCGAGGAAGAACTCTGCCCCCAGGGTCTCACACTCGCGCCGGACGCGTGCACTGGCGAAAGCGGTCAGCACGATCACCAGCGGTGGATCGGCAAAGGATTTGATGGTTTTCAGAACTTCCAAGCCATTTACTTCGGGCATGTGCAAGTCGAGGATCAAGACGTCTGGGGCCAGCGCGCCAGTCTTCTCAATCGCCTGGCTGCCATCTTCGGCGCGGGCAACGATATCCACTCCATCCAGCTCGGCCAGGCTGTCCACCAGCCGGTCTCTGATCAACGCAGAGTCGTCAGCAATCACCACACGCATGCCTTATCTCCTTTGTCCGATCATTGATCGGACTGTCTCCTGCCAATGAACCGCCGGTACTACTCAGGTCCACCTTACAAGTTATCACAAAAAGGAGAGGTTGTCTGTAGGGCAGCTTCCACCATCATTGTAGGAAATATCTTACGAGGATGGACAGAGGTGAACACACGCCCGTGGTGGCACAACCACTACGGGGATGAGATGGGAAGGGTCAGGCGGACGGTCGTCCCCCGGCCCGGCTGTCCTTCAAAAACCAGTCGGCCGCCCCAGGCCGAGGCACGCTCGCGCATACCCAGCAGGCCCAGAGATTTTGGGCTAATCGCCTCTTCGGGCGCAATGCCGGATCCATCGTCACGCACGGTCAGCGTGATCTCCTGCGGCGTGGACTTGAGAGTGACCCACACCTGGCTGGCACCGGCGTGGCGTATGACGTTGGTCAGCGTTTCCTGAAAAATGCGGAAGATGGCTGTCGCCAGGTTGCGGTCGAGGGTTGGTTCCTCGACCGGCAGCTCGAGTCGCACGTCGATGCCGGTACGTTTGTTGAACTCCTCGGCCTGCCATTCGATGGCCGCCGTCAAACCCAGGTCGTCCAGCAGGCCGGGGCGCAGTTCGGTGGCAATGCGGCGCACCAGCCCGATGGAATCGTCGACCAGGCCGGTCATGGACCGAATCTTGTCCCTCAGTGCCGGCTCGCCCTCTGGCAACCGCCTGGACAGCCAGGCCAGGTCGATCTTGAGGGCCGTCAGCGCCTGGCCGAACTCATCGTGGATCTCGCGCGCAATGCTGGTTCGCTCCGCCTCGCGCATTTCCTGCAGGTAGTTGGCCAGGGCGTGCAGTTGGTCACGCAGGCGGGCCTGCCACAGGGCGATGGAAAGCGTAGCGGCCACCTCGCCGGCGATGGCCATCTCCTGGGCGCCGAAAGCGTCCAAACGGCGCCAGGCGAGATTGAGTGCACCGATGAGCTCGTCCTGGGCCAGCAGTGGGACGTTGAAATACGACCGGATACCTTCGGCTCTCAGCCTGTTCATGACCTCTGTTTTCAGATTGATCTCGTCAGTATCGGTCACGACGTGCATGTGTCCATCGCGGAAGGCAGCCTCCTCGCCGAATGCTTCCCAGGGGACAGGCTGGCCCTCGCCTACCTGAGTCTGGCTCGCCACACTGACAGCGGCCAGTCGCAACTGACGGCTGTCCGGCTCAACGATAGCCAAACTGATCCGGTCGCAACCCACCAGGTCGCGCAGACTGGACAAAGTGGTCGCCAACAGCGTCTGGGTGGAATCGGCCGTCAAGATGGCGCGATCTATCTGCTGCAGCAACTCCAGGCGGCGGTTGCGCAGCACCAACGCCTCGAGGGCAGCTTTGCGGGCGCTGATGTCGCTGTAGACGCCCACGTAGCCGATCATGTTTCCCTTTTCGTCGTGCAGTGCACTGGCGTTCAGGCTGACGTCCACCGGTGTACCATCCTCGCGAATGCGCCTGAGCTCGACGTTGCGCAGTTTTTCTCCCTGCCGCAACCGGTCCATGTGTTGGAAGAACTCGGGCAGTTGGTCTTCCGGCACCGCCGGGTAGAAACGACCTTTGACTTCTCGCGCCGGCCAGCCAAATATCTCCTCGGCCGCCGGACTCCACACCCGCACCGTTCCGTCCGGCTCCAGGACGACAATCGCCGCTGGCGAATCCTCCACGATCAGCCGCAGATACTCCTCCGAGGAACGGACCTGGGCGGACAGTCGCAGATTTTCGATGGCCCGCCCTACCTGTTGGCCGACGGCCACCATAAGGTCCAGTTCCTGGCGTTTTAGGTGATAGGGTTGCCGAAGAGCGGTCATCATCAGCCCGACCGGGTTGACGCCGGGGCCAATCCGGCAACCGATCCAGTTGCGCGCGCTGGTCTGCAACTGGTCGAAAGGCAGCCATTCGTCAGCCAAGGCAGGCGTGTTCTGGCTGGTCAGCGACCAACAGGGCAACGGCGATCGCAGCAGTGCCTGCAGCCGCCCGACGTGGACGACCGACGCATCCAACTCCTCAACCACGTTGTCTTTGGCGCTGACCCGCAGCACGCGTTGAGGTGTTCGGCCGCCGGCGTCCAACAAACAAACGACGCCCAGGTCGCCACCAAAGAGTGCCACCGTCTGCAGCAGAACCTGACTCAGCAACATGCGCTCGTCGGACGCGCGGCTCAAACTGGACGCAATGGCTGTCAGATAGGCAATCTGGCGATTCCAGGTGAGCACCGTCTGCAGGCGCTCCTGAGCGACCGCCAACGCCTGGGCCGCCGGCCGGGCGCTGTGAGCTGCCAGCCAGACGGCGTCGCCGATGATGGCCTGCAACCGCGACCACTCCGGGTGGGCAGGCCGTTGGCGACCGCGTTCCAGGCCGGCGAGCACAGTCTCCAAGTAACGGTGTCGCTGGGCCAGGCCTTCGTCGTTGAAGGTCGATCGCCGGGTGGGGCTATCACCCAGTGCGACGCGCCGTTTCTCGACGGCCGGGCTGGTGATCCATTTCAGGAACTGCCAGGCGGCGGCCTTGTGGCGGCTGTAGCCGTTGATCCCCAGTCCTCCCCCACCAATGATGGGCGTCCCCGGCGCGGGCAGGTAACCGATGCGGCCAACCACCGATGACTGGGCGGGATCTTCCAGGGCGAAGGCAGCCGTGCTCCATTGCTGGATCATCGCCACCTCACCGCGCTGCATCAAACGCAGCGGATCGAAGTAGGAGAAATCGCCCACCTGCGGCGGCGCGTAGCGGTTGCGGGCCACGTAGTACTCAAGAGCGGCCCGGGCCTCGGGCGAATCGAGGCAGGCGCGCTCCCGCCGGTCCATAATCTGGCCGCCAAGACCCCACAACACCGGCAGCCAGTCCAGGCAGATGCGCAGGCCGTTCTCCTGGCTGCTGGCGAAGCCATAGATGCCGGCCTCAGGCCGATGCAACGTCCGCGCAGCCTCCAACAAGGTGTCCAGGTCGAGGGGCGGCGCCAGGCCGGCCTCCTTAAACAGGTCGCGCCTGTAGTAGAGCATATAGAGGTTGACGCGGAACGGCAAGGCAACCAGGCTGCCTGAATGACGTCCATAGAGGTCGAGAATACTCTCTGACCAATCGTCCGGCTGCACGTCAACGCGGTCGCGGTCCAGCCAGGTATCCAGCGGCTGAAGGTAAGGTGCAAAAGATGGCAATGCCGCCGTCGAGACATCCACCAGGTCGAAATCGGTGGCGGTCCGCATAAAACGCTCCATGGTCCGGGTTTCCAGCAGATCAGTCGGCAAACGTTCCAATTGAACGCCGATACCGGTCCGGCGGGTAAACTCGGGCGCCAACTGATCCAGCGCGTCCATTTTGGGCATGTCATAAAGGGCGATGACCAACGTCTCGGTCTCGTTCATGGGATAGGCTCCCGGAGCCTGGGCCTTGGACTAAAGCTGCAGATCGTGCTCCAAAGCGTAACGAATCAGGTCGGCAGTGGTTTCCAATCTAAGTTTCTCCAGGATGCGGCTGCGGTAGGTGCTGACCGTCTTGGGGCTCAGGGCCAGGTCAGCGGCAATGGCGCCGACTGTCTGCCCGGCGGCCAGCCGGCGCAATACCTGGTCCTCGCGGTCGGACAGGGTGTGGTGCAACGCGCGCCCGGCCGGGCTCTCCAGTTCGGCTGCCAGCAGTTCAGCCAGCGTCTGGGTGACGTAGCGGCCGCCAGCCGCCACGCGCCGGATGGCCGCAATCAGCTCGTCGGGGGCACTGTCTTTGGTCAGGTAGCCGGCCGCGCCGGCCCGCAGGCAGCGCAAAGCATATTGCTTCTCCGAGTAGATGCTCAGGATGAGCACCGGCAACGCCGGCTTGAGGGTCTGTACATGTTTGAGTACCTCCAACCCACTCATGTCCGGCAGGGCCATATCCAGCAGTAGCACGTCAAAGTCGCAGTGCCCACCGACGGCCTGCAACACTGCCTGGCCGCTGGCGGCCTCATCGGCGGCCTGGATATCGGCGGCATCCGACAATACCTGGATCACGCCCCGGCGCACCAGAGCATGATCGTCGGCGATCAGTACCCGGATCACAGGTTGCCTCCCGGTTCCGTGGGCTGTAGACACATAGTAACAAGCGTGCCTGCGCGGGAGAAAAGGTGACTCAAAGGCATAATCATTGTACGGGACGATGCCCCGGCGCGCAAATGACTTTCGCACCGGGCGGGTGCGGCGGAAACGCAGCGCAGGCAGACCCGCCGCGAGCGATTGTGATGCGACCCCATGTCCGACGACCAACCAATGCAACGCGATCCGCAAGGATCAGGCATTGGCCCAGCCACGCACTACCCCATTGGCGGGACGCTCTTCCCCG
>CAZHBM010000081.1:5713-11802 GCA_964529945.1 uncultured Anaerolineales bacterium
CCGGCCACGTCTGGAAATGCCGGGCACACGGCGGCGGGTCCGCGACCCGCCGGGAGCCAAGTTTTGGTGATCGGAAGAGTTTCTGGTCTTCTCCACCACCCTTCCTCGATTCGTAGGGACCGGCATTGGCGTAAACAGGGGCCGCCCCATTTGCCGGATATTATCCCCGGCGAGATCCCGATGCCCCCTACGAGGACTTCGCCTGCCCCTATAGAATGATTATCTAACGGTCGAGTGATAAAGATTGCCGCAGATCTTCCGCACGGTAAACCCAGCTTATAATTAGGCAAAATAATGTTACATTATCATCTAACATTATTATCCCGATATATAATCCGGCAACATAATATGTAATTTGAGACAGCCCCTCCTCGAAACGCGTCCAGCCCGGCTGTATACGGCTGTTGCCTGGGGGACTTGTCTGGTCTATAATCAAGGTAGGTTTGCGGAATTTCGTCGTTTAACCAGTTCACTAAGGTTGAGCTTTCAGGAGGGAAGTGCCATGTTACAATTTCTCAGCTTCATCTCCACCTTCGGCATCGCCGTCATCATCATTCTCATCATCCTGCTCACGTCGGCCGTCAGGATCGTGCAGGAGTACGAGCGCGGAGTGATCTTCCGGTTGGGCCGGCTGGTGGGTGCCAAAGGCCCCGGTTTGTTCTTTTTGATCCCCTTCATTGACCGCATGGTCAAGGTGGATTTGCGCACCATCACGCTCGATGTGCCCAGCCAGGAAGCCATTACGCGCGACAACGTGACGGTCAAGGTCAACGCCGTGGTCTATTTCCGGGTGATTGATCCGTCGGATGCGGTGGTCCAGATTGAAGACTACCGCCGCGCCACCTGGAACATCGCCCAGACGACACTCAGAAACGTGCTTGGCCAGAGCGAGCTCGACGAATTGCTGGCGCATCGTGAGAAGATCAACCACGAGTTGCAGCAGATCATCGACGAGGCCACAGAGCCGTGGGGCATCAAGGTCAGTATCGTCGAGGTCAAAGACGTGGAGTTGCCGCAGTCCATGCAACGGGCGATGGCGCGCCAGGCTGAAGCCGAGCGCGAAAAACGGGCCAAGATCATCCACGCCCAGGGCGAGCTCAGCGCGTCGAAACAGCTGTCGGAAGCTGCCCGGGTACTGTCCGAACAGCCGGGAGGCATCCAACTGCGTTTTCTGCAGACCCTGACCGAAGTTGCCGTGGAAAAGAATTCGACCATCATCTTCCCGGTACCCATCGACATCCTGCAGGCTGTTACCAAGCACCTCTCGAAAGAGGACTGACCGGCCGCCATCTGAAGTCCCATTCTCACCCTCCGCCCGTCGCCGGCAGAAGCCGCGTCAATCGAGGCTGATGCCGGCGGTGGGGGGTTGCGGCTTTCGCGCCGGAGCTCAGGCAGCCGATGAATGAAACGCGAAAACATGATTGACACCGAATGGAGTCAAAGCACCAAGCGGATGATAGCCATCGGTGCCGTCCTGCTGGCCATCGTGATTCTATACGTCAGCCGGCCGGTCATCACCTCACTCATCCTGGCCGGCATTCTGGCCTTTTTGCTTAACCCAATCATCAAGTTGTTCTGCAGATACCTGAGATTTCCTCGCTGGCTGGCGGTGGCCGTCTCCTACTTGTTGCTGCTGGTGGCCGTGGTACTGGTCCCGGTGCTGATGACGCCGGCCGTTGTGAACGCCGCCCAGGATATCGACGTTCAGGTTCTCAAGCTGTTGGACGATATGACCGTCGGATTGCAGCAGTGGCTGGAAAGCATTCGCCAGATTCAGCTCGCTCACGGCACCCTCGACCTGTCGCCGGTGGTCGACCCGGCCCTGGAGGTGTTAGGCGGGGTCGTGCCGCAGACCTTGACCCCATCCGGATCGCAAGTGGTCAATTCGATTCCGTCGGCCTTTCAACTGGCGACCGGCTTGGCCTCGACCGTAGTCAGCACGCTGCTGGCGGCCGTATTGGCCGGGGTCATCACCATGATATTTTCCGTCTATATCAGCCTTGACCTGCCCAACATCACCCATTCGCTGCTTTTCCTGATCCCGATGCCGCATCGCACCGAGTACATGATCCTGCTCGAACAGGTGCGGCGTGTCTGGAGTGCTTACCTGCGCGGCGAGTTGTTACTGATGCTGATCGTCGGCACGATGACCAGCCTGGGTAACCTGGCCCTGGGAGTGCCCGGCGCCTTGCTGCTGGGTATCATCGCCGGCCTGTTGGAGGTGCTGCCCAACGTGGGGCCGGTGCTGGCCATGGTGCCGGCGGTGCTGCTGGCGCTGATACAGGGGTCGTCGGTCCTGCCGGTCAGCAACCTGCTGTTCGCCGTGATCGTCGGCGTCTTCTACGCCATGGTACAGCAGATCGAAAACAACCTGATTGTGCCGCGAGTGATCGGCAACGCCATCGAGGTGCACCCTATCCTGGTGATGGCCGGCGTCATCGTCGGCGCCAGCGTGGGCGGCATCTTCGGTGCCCTGATCGCCTCGCCGCTGTTGGCCACCATGCGCGTACTGTCGCAGTTCGTTTACAACAAGATGCTCGGCCTGCCGCCCTTTTCGGAGGAGCCGGCCGGCAAACCCGCCACCGGACCACCGCAAGTGGACGGTGTGGAGGCTGCGGCCGTGGCGGCCCAGTTGGTGGTGTTAGCCGCCTCAGCGCCGGCCGGCCTGGCCGGTGCTCCCGACCAGGAAAAGCCGCCGCCCGAAAAGAGCAGCGACCGGCAGGATATGGACACTCTGCCGGCCGCCGACGGGTAAGCCAGCCGGCCGCCAGTTGGACCTGGAAAACCGCTATGACTGATCCTCAAAATCCCTGGACCGTCTGGGACCTGTCACTCAAACCCTTCCTCAGCGGCAGCGGTGTCCTGGAGCCAAACGACGGCGGCCTGCGTTTGGCCTATGCCGGCGCCGGCCACAACCGTTACGCCAACGCCCAACTGGACGACTACCAGGACTTGCCGCGCCGGCATTTCCGTTGGCAGCCGCCCCTGCGGCTGACGGTGCGTGCCCGCTTCTCTCACCCGGTCGACCGCCTGCGGGGCACGGCCGGCTTCGGCTTCTGGAACGACCCGTTTCTGATGACCGGCGCACGTTGGCCGGCCCTGCCGCGCGCCGCCTGGTTCTTCTTCGGCTCGCCACCATCGGACATGAAGTTGGATCGCGACGTGCCGGGTTACGGCTGGAAGGCGGCTACCATCGATGCCATCCGGCCCCAGGCGCTGGCGTGGGTGCCGTTGGCGCCGGCGGTCGTCGCCTTGATGAATCTGCCGGCCGTCTACCGCCGCCTGTGGCCGCCCATTCAACGGGCGCTGTCCATTCGCGAGGCGCTATTGCCGGTGACCATGACCGATTGGCACACCTACAGGTTGGACTGGGGTACGTCCGGTTGCACTTTCTCCGTCGACGATGCGCCGGTCCTAATCAACGCCCCTTCGCCCGGCGGCCGGCTGGGATTCGTGCTGTGGATCGACAACCAGACCATGTGCGTCAAGCCCTGGGGGCGCTTCAAGTGGGGGCTGCTGGACGTGCCCGGCCGGCAGTGGCTGGAGGTCAGCCATCTGTCCATCGCACAGGCACAGGAGTGAGTGACTATGGCCGAAACGATCGCGCTGGTATACGTCCTGGCCGCTTCGCGCGACCCGGACCACGTCCGCTGCCAGGTGCCCTACCAGGTCAACGAGCGGTTGATCTTTTTCGGCGCCTGCAAAAAGGCGCTGCGGCGCCAACTACAACGCCGCTACCTGTTGGACCAACCGGTAGTGGACCTGCCCGACTCGGACAGGGTGTATGTGGTGGGAATCAACGGTGCCAACGCGCGCCAGGTGCGCAAGATCGTCTGGGCCGGCCGGGTGCGCAGGCTGCTGACCTTTGAGGCGGCTTACAACCGGCTGGCCGGACCCGAGTTCCAGCCCATGCGCAGCCACCGCCAATCGCCGCTGCACCTGGCGCCGGTCTACGAGGGCGGCGATTTCGCCGGTTACCAACACGTTTCGTCGTTCCACGCCGGCAAAGATCGCTGGGTCACCGACGTGACCGACAGTCGTCGTCTGAAACGCGGCGAGGCCCGGGTGGAGGGCGACCTGGTATTGCGCACACCGGACGTCGACCGCCGGCAGGCCTTTCCGCTGGACTGCTGTTTTCTGGCCGACAACCTGTTTTTCGCCCGCGGCGTGGGCATTCCTATCACCGCCGACTTCGTGGCCCTGCTACGCCGGGCGCAGCCCGAACGCCGGCGCCAGGTCAACGCTTACGCCCTGTTCGGCACCACCCGCGACGGCAATGCCAACGGCCTGCGCGGCACCAGCCTCAAGCTGGCGGCCGGGGAGGCACAGAGCCTGATAGACCTGATCGAAACCCACCGACCGCCACAACCCGAGCTGTTGGACGCGCCGCCGCCCGTCTCGCTCGGCTGCTGACCCGCTCCCGCGAGGCCATCTTGGAAGACCGACAAACGCCCTCGACACAATCGGACGCCCTAATTAGCCGCGCCGAGAAGCGCTGGCTGCTGGTGTGGGCGCTAATCATTCTGCTGCTCGCCAGCCTGCCCTACCTGATTGCCTGGTTGGCCTCACCAACCGGTTATCATTTCGCCGGCCTGGTGGTCAACCCGCTGGACGGCAACTCCTACCTGGCCAAGATGCGCCAGGGCTGGCTGGGCCAGTGGCAGTTTCACCTGACCTATACCCCCGAGCCGCACCGCGGCGCCTTCATCTTCCTGTTCTACCTGGCCCTGGGCCACCTGGCCCGGCTGAGCGGGTTGCCGTTGATCACCATCTACCACATCGCCCGGTTATTGGCCGGTCTGGCGTTGCTGCTGTCGGCCTACGCCTTCATCAGCCGGCTGACGGCCGACGTGCGCCGGCGGCGGACCGCCTTTCTGCTGCTGTCGCTGTCGGCCGGTTTGGGCTGGTTGGGGGCCGCTTTGGGCCGGCTGCCGGTCGACCTGTGGGTGCCGGAAGGCTTCGCCTTCTATAGCCTGCTGGCCAACCCGCATTTTCCCCTGGCCCTGGCACTGATGTTACAGGTTTTGATGGCCGTGACCTGGCCGGCCAACGGGCTGCGCCGTTGGCTGTGGCCCGGCCTGGCGGCGCTGGGTTTGGCAGTGGTGCAGCCTTTCGCACTGGCCGGCGTCTACGCCGCCGCCGGTGGGTTCCTGGCCCTGTCGGCCTGGCAGTGCCAGCACACGCAACCCGAAACAGGCGGCCTGTCCGGCCTGGTCGCCTGTCTGCGCGGGCCATTGGCCGGCAACCTGCTGGCCGCCGTCGCCGGGCTGGTTGGCTCACTGCCCTTGCTGGCCTACGACGCCTGGGTGTACACCCACAACCCGGCCCTGGTCGCCTGGGCGGCGCAAAACGTCACCCCGGCTCCGGCGCTGGTCGACCTGCTGCTGGGCTACGGCCTGTTGTGGCCGCTGGCGGTGGCCGGCGGCCTGTTCGCCGCACACCGGCGCCGGCCGGGCGATCTGCTCTTGCTGGCCTGGGCCATCAGCACGATAGTGCTGGTGTATCTGCCGCTGGCGCTGCAGCGGCGGTTAATTACCGGCCTGGGGCTGCCACTGGCGCTGCTGGCGGCGTTGGGATTCAGCCACTGGCTGTGGCCGCTGGCCCGTCAACGCGGTTGGCTGCGGCCGCTGGTCGTCGGCCTGTGTAGCCTGGGGAGTCTTTTCCTGGTGTTGGTGCTGTCGTTAGGCGCAATCGGCGAGACGTCACCGGCCCAGGTGGCCGGCAGCCGCCTGTATCTGTCGAGGAACGAGCTGGCCGCTATGACCTGGCTGCGGCAACACGCCGCCGACCGGGTGGTATTGGCCGACGCCCGCACCAGCATGTTTCTGCCCGGCCAGGCCGGCGTGCGGGTGGTGTTCGGCCACGACTACGAGACCATCGACGCCGAGCGGCGCCGGCAGGCTGTGGCCGATTTCCTGAACGGCCGGCTGACGGCCGGCCAGAGCCGGCAACTGCTGGACGGTGAGGGGGTGGACATCATCTGGGTGGGCACAGGGCAGCCTATGCCTCCCCTGCCCGAAACCTATCGCCTGTTATTCGAGCAGGGCGGCGTGCGCCTGTTTGAGCGGGTCGGTTCGACTTCGTTGCCA
>CAZHBM010000082.1:0-11666 GCA_964529945.1 uncultured Anaerolineales bacterium
GTTTTTGGGAAGCGTGTAGAATCGGGTAGTCTTTTGCTTTTCTTGGCGTGGATGGCCTGCCACGCCTAAGAAATACAAAAGGGATAAAACCGACCACCGGCTTACCCAGCCATCTACCAGGGAAATCGGACATACCCATTTTCGCGACTTCGTATTGACAAGTCCCTTGGCTGATGATATACTGGACTTGTATAGACAAGTACACAGGTCGCGCCCCCGCAAGGCGCTCACGAGAAAGCGCTGATATGCAGGTAATCGACAAGAACAACCCCATTCCTTACTATCAGCAATTGGCCAACCTGCTCCGCCACGAAATCACCGACCGCCAGGAAGAAGGCCAACTGTACCAGTTGCCCTCGGAGAACGAACTGTCTGAAGGCCACGGGATCAGCCGGGCCACGGTGCGCCACGCCCTGGATGTGCTCGAACGCGAGGGTTGGATCTATCGCGAGAAGGGCAAAGGGGCATTTGCAGCCGCGCGGCGCGTGGAACAGGAGCTGACGCAGCTGGTTTCCACCACCGAGGATATGCAGAACCGCGGCTGGTCGCTGATTACCAAGGTCATCTCGTTGGAGGCGGCTGCCGCGCCCGACCACGTCGCCCGCGACCTGGAGTTGCCGCCGGGCGCCCCGGTGTACGAGCTGGTTCGATTACGGATTGTCCAGAACGAGCCGCTTAGTCTACAGGTCGCCTATCTGCCGGCCGAGCTGTGCCCGCGGCTGGAGGAGAACGATTTGACCCATTCCCTATACCGCCTGTTGGAGACCCGCTACGGGCTGAAGCTGTGGACGGCCGACGGGATTCTGCGGGCGCGTTGTGCCACGCCGGTTGAGGCGCAATGGCTGGAGATCTCGGAGGCGATGCCGGTGATCTACATGGAACGGGTTACCTATGCGGTGACGGGCGCGCCGGTAGAGTATCTCGAGGCCGCCTGGCGGGGTGACCGCTACGACTTCAGAGTATCGATGATACGACCCTAGCGCCCGAGGACGGGCGTTCTGATGACCGATAGACCACCGATTTCAGCAAAAAGACAAGGAGAACACACAATGACAAAGAAGTTACGTTTCTCTGCCAACATCAATACCTTCAACGCCTGCGCTGACCGGTACGTGTTATCAGGCTACGGCGAGCGCCTGTCCACCGACGATTTGATCAAGGCGGCGACCCGGGTCGAAGGGCTGGACGGCGTGGAATTGGTCGGTATGTGGAACGTCAACGACGATAACGTGTCGCAGATCGACCGGCAGATCAGGGACGCCGGATTTGAGGTGACTTGCATCACACCCGACATTTGGGCCTCGGCCAAGTGGGGCTGGGGATCCTTTGCCTCCAACGATCCCCAAATCCGCAGCGACGCCGTTCACGAGGTGAAGAAGTCCATGGAATGGGCCAGGCAGATGAACTGCGAAGTGGTCGACCTGTGGTTCGGACAGGATGGGTTTGACTATCCATTCCAGTCCGATTACCTGGCCGCCTGGGATCGCATCATCGATTGCACCATCGAGTGTGCCGAACACGAGCCGGACGTTAATTTGGTGATTGAATACAAGCCCAAAGAGCCGCGTACCCATTGCCACATCGGCACGGTGGGCAAGACCTTGCTGTTGTTGGAGAAGGTGAACAAGCCTAACGTTGGCGCCATGATCGATTGGGGGCACACGATGATGGCCTACGAAAGCCCGGCCGAATCGGCTGCCCTGCTGCAATACTTCGGCAACAAGCTGTACTACATGCATTTCAACGACAACTGGCGCCTGTGGGACGATGACATGACGGCCGGTTCGGTACACATCATAGAAATGTTGGAGCTGTTGTATTGGCTGGACCGGATGAACTACGAGGGCTGGTACGCCCTGGACATCTTCCCCTATCGCGAGGACGGCGTCAGGGCCGCCACCGAGAGCATCAAGTGGATCCAGGGCTTGCACGCGCTGCTGGACAAGATCGGGCGCGATCGGATCGCCCAGGTGATCGCCAGCGGCGATGCAATGGACGCAACGGCCTTGATGCGCGAAGCGTTTCTTGGCTGACGGGTACGCCCCTGACCGGCGCAACTGCCGGCGTTTTTGAATTTGTTGGTTCGTGCCGCCCATCTGCAGATTTGGGCGGCAAATAATACACCTACTGGTAAAAAATAAGGAGATTAACTCACATGGTGAAGCCACTTTATGATCCGCATATGTTCAACTATATGTGGGAGAGCCTCGACGAGGATCGTTTTGTCGTCGGTACGTACTACATTGAGGACAGCCGCCCGGAATGGGAGTTCATCGACCACCTGGGACAGGTTGAACGCCTGGCTCTGGAGGGATCTACCGCCAGCTGGATGGAAGTCAAAGAAGAAACGCCGGAGCTGCGCGAGCGACTGACCAGCAAGGTGCTCGGCTACTACGAAATCCCGGCCCCCAAAGGCACCCGCAAGGCGATTATCCAGCTTGCCTTCCCGACCGCCGCCTGGGACGTGAACGTGAATATGCCTATGCTGCTGCTGTCCATCTCGGGCAACATATTTGCCTTCTGTGACAAAGTCCGCTTCCTGGACGTCTACATTCCCCAGTCTGTGGCGGCCAAGTTCAACGGCCCCAAGTTCGGCATCGAAGGCATGCGCGACCTGCTGGGCGTCTACGACCGGCCTCTGTGTCTGCAGATCATCAAGCCCAAGATGGGCATGACCCCCGAGGAGACGGCGGCGCAGGTTTACCAGAGCGCACTGGGCGGCGCCGACCTGTGCAAGGACGACGAGATGTGCAGCGAGCTGGAGAATTGCTCGTTTGAGGACCGGCTGGAGGCCGTCCTCAAAGCGCTGGACAAGGCCGAAAAAGAGACCGGCGAAAAGACCATTTATCTGGCCAGCATCACCGACGAGTCGAGCCGGGTGCACGCCAAGGCGCGCAAAGCGGTACAGATGGGCGCCACCGGTTTGCTGCTGGCCTACTCGGCCGGGCTGTCAACCCTTAAGGATCTGGCCGACGACCCGGAAATCAACGTGCCGATCATGTTGCATCCGTCGCACAGGGTGGGTATGATCAAAGAGTTCAGTTGGGTGGTGTTGTCCAAGCTATGCCGCCTGGCAGGCGCCGATCTGATGCTGTCGCCGTCTCTGTGGTCGAGTTTGCAGACCTGTTCGATTGAAGAAGAATTGCGCACTTCCCAGACCTTGCGCGCACCCTTCTACAACATCAAACGCACCTGGCCGATGCCCTCGGCCGGCATGTACCCCGGCCTGGCCAAGGCCCTGATCGAAGAGCACGGGATTGACTTCATTGTGCCGGCGGGCGGCGGTATGTTGGGCCACCCGATGGGCTACAAGGCCGGCGCCATGGCCTGGCGACAGGCGTTCGAGGCTGTTTTGTCGGGTATGTCATTACAGGATGCCGCCAAGAAGTATCCGGAATTCGGTGCGGCGGCAGAGCTCTGGGGCATTCGCGAGCGGCCGAGAACTCCGTGGGGATATCACAGCCCGGCGTTCCATCCCAAGTTTGCGGACAAGAATCTGTAGACGACAGGTAATCCGGCAAGCGGATCGGCCGGGGACGCCGCCTGGCTGATCCGCTTGTTCACCGGTTTCACCTGGAGTCTCATAGGAGGAAAACATATGAACCATCCCCAAGTACCGTTAATGGAGATGTATCGAACGATGCTGACAATCCGGCGATTCGAGGAGCGGTGTCAGCATTTGTTCATGCAAGGCAGGATTCCGTCGACGCTGCACCTGTACGTGGGACAGGAAGCGGTGGCCACCGGCGTGTGTGCCCACCTGACGGATCAGGACTACGCGCTGAGCACGCACCGCCCGCACGGTCACGCCATCGCCAAGGGCGTGCCGATCAAGAGCATTATGGCCGAGCTGTATGCCAAAGACACCGGTTGCTGCCGTGGCAAGGGGGGATCGATGCACGTGGGTGACATTCACGTGGGCATGGTGCCGGCCATTGCCATTGTGGGCGGCAATATCCCCATCACCACCGGAATGGCACTGGCTGCCAAGCGACTGGGCACCGACCACGTGGCGGTGGCGTTCTTTGGCGACGGCGCGGCCAACGAAGGCGCCTTCCACGAGGGGGTCAACATGGCCGCCATTTGGGGATTGCCGGCCATATTCGTGTGCGAGAACAACCTCTACGGCGCCTCGACCAAGTTTTCAAGCGTGTACCGGGTTGAGAACGTCGCCGACCGTGCCTGTGCGTATGGCATTCCCGGCGTCGTGGTCGACGGTATGGACGTCGAAGCAGTGTACAAGGTGGCCGGTGAGGCGATTGAACGGGCGCGAAACGGCGGCGGCCCGACCCTGATCGAGGCCAAGACCTACCGTTTCGTCGGCCATTCGCGCAGCGACCCGCGGAACTATCGCGCCAAAGAAGAAGAAGCCGAATGGAAAGAGCGCGACAGCATTGAGAGGGCGGGGCGCAGACTAAAAGAGCTGGGGCTGGCCAGCGACGAATCGCTGGCAGTGGTTGAAAAAGAAGTCGAACAGTCGATCGATGAAGCGGTGGCCTTCGCCGAATCGAGTCCGTATCCTGAGCCCGAAGACACCTTCAAACATGTCTTCTGTGGGGCTGAGGAGGAGGTGGTTTAGCATGGCTCAGATGACAATCGCAGAGGCCCTGCGACAGGCAATCCGTGAAGAGATGCACCGCGATCCGCGTGTGTTCTGCATTGGCGAAGACATCGGCATCGAGGGCGGCTGGGGGGGAGCCTTTACGGTCACCCTGGGGCTGTCCAGCGAATTCGGGCACGACCGCATTCTGGATACGCCGATTTCGGAGCTGGGCCTGACGGGCGTTGCCGTAGGAGCGGCTATGGCCGGTCTGCGTCCCATCGCCGACGTCCAGTATGCCGATTTTCTGTTCCTGGCGATGGACCAGCTGGCCAATCAGGCAGCCAAAATGACCTATATGTCGGGCGGCACGGTGTGCGTGCCCATGGTGATGCGCGCACCGGTTGGATCCACCCGGCGCGGCTCGCAGCACGCCCAAAGTATGGAAGCCTTTATAACTCACGTGCCGGGCCTCAAGGTGGTCGCACCGTCAACGGCCTACGACGCCAAGGGGTTGTTAAAGAGCGCAGTGCGCGATAACAACCCGGTGGTCGTGTTCGAGCACAAACTGCTGTATGGCAGCAAAGGGCCGCGCACAGAGGTCGGTTCTATCAGCGCTGTGGGTGAGGTGCCGGAAGAAGAGTACCTGGTGCCGATCGGCAAAGGGGTCATACGGCGTGAGGGCAAAGACGTGACCATCGTCGGCAAGCTGCTGACCGTCTACCGTGCCCTTGCGGCGGCGGATGAATTGGCCAAGCAGGGCATCGAGGCCGAGGTCATCGATCCGCGCACGCTGGTTCCGTTGGACAAAGCCTTGATCCTAGAGTCGGTCCAGAAGACCGGGCGGCTGGTGGTCGTGGAAGAGGACAACCTGACCGGCGGTTGGGCGGGAGACATCGCCGCGATGGTGGCCGAGGAAGCATTCTACTACCTGGATGCGCCGGTCAAACGCGTTTCCTCGCCGGACACGCCGCCACCCTTCGCTCCGGTTTTGGAACAGAACTACGTCCCGAGCGTGGAGCGTGTCGTACAAGCGGTTCAGTCGTTGTTCTAGGGGGAGAAAATAATGGCAACAGACGTACTGGTACCCCCATTGGGGACGACGGTGGACACCGTCACCCTCGTCAAGTGGTATCGCGAGGAAGGGGAAAACGTGACCAAAGACGATCCCCTGTTCGCTATCGAGACCGACAAATCAACGCTGGACGTGGAAGCGCCGGCTTCGGGCATTCTGCGCAACGTGTCGGCGGCGGAAGGCGACACCGTTCAGGTGTTGACGCCCATCGCCGTAATTGCCGCCCCGGACGAGGCCCTGGCGCAGCCGGAAGCGGCCCAACCGGCCCAACCGGCAGCGGCGATGGCGACAGCCCCGGCCAAGACAGACGAAGCGCAACCGCCCGCGCCGGCCAAGCCGGCCGGCCAGACCGCCGGCCACAGGAAGTTCATCTCTCCCCGGGCCAAGCGACTGGCCGACCAACACAACGTGCCGGCCTACGATCTGGCGGGAACCGGGCCGGAAGGGGCAATCATCGAACGCGACGTGCGCCAATACCTGGAGCGCGCCCGGCCGCAGCCGGAGATCGTCCCCGAGGCGCCTCGACCCGCCAAGGCGGTGGAGCCGGCCAGGTCGCCGGTAGCCGAGGAGACGCCCGTTTCCAGCCGTCCGGCTTCCGGGCAGTTCAACGAAGAAGTTCAGGCCATTCCGCTGCGTGGTGTGCGGGCAACAATCGCCCAGCGTATGGCCGAGAGCAATCGCGAAACCGCCCGCGTGACTTTGACCCGCCAGGTGGACGCCACGTCGCTGGTGGCGCTGCGGCGCCAACTGGCCGAAGACGGCGTGCAGGTCTCCTACAGTGACTTGTTGCTGTACATCCTGGGCCGCGTGTTACGCGAGTATCCTCAAATGAACGCGTCGCTGGACGAAAAAACCATCCACGTATGGCAGCGGGTGCACGTTGGCCTGGCGGTCGATACCGACCGCGGGCTGATCGTGCCGGTTATACGCGACGTGGACAGCAAGCCGCTGATCAAGCTGGCGCAAGAGACGCAGACGGTGATCCAACGGGCGCAAGAAGGCAAGAGCCTGCCTGATGAACTCAGCGGCGGCACATTTACGCTGACCAATCTGGGTATGTACGGCATCGACGCCTTTACGCCGATCATCAATCTGCCTGAGGGCGGCGTGTTGGGTGTTGGGCGTATCGTCCGCCAGCCGGCGGCTGTGGGCGAGCGCATCGAGGTGCGCCAGATGATGTGGTTGAGCCTGAGCTTCGACCACCGGCTGATGGACGGCGCGCCGGCGGCTCGTTTCCTGCAGCGTGTCGTGCAACTGGTCGAGCATCCGCACCTGCTGCTGACCTACTGACTCAGGGACCGAACGGACTCAGTATCCCGGTCGAGGCCGGCCCCGGAGACGGGGCCGGCCTTCTGCGTTTGGCAGAAGGTTTGAGACACGTTTAGGATCAGGTAGTATCCTGTATTTTTGTGGGAGGAAAACCTCCCACAAAAAACGAGCTAGAAACGGCCACCGGTTCATCTGGTCCTCCACCCCCAAATATAGGACACACCCCAAAGGGCCGTCTGTGTTGTGAGCCGGAGCGATTCGTGCTACACTGATTCTGCGTTTTGCCGGTGGTAACCTCACGTTAATTTCCAACCGAATCCTCGTAGGTAAGGAGCAATCCATGGACATACAAACCAATTTTCTGGCTCTCGACCTGGGTGCGGAAAGCGGACGGGCCATTGTGGGCACTTTGGAGAACGGCCGCCTGACGCTGAACGAAGTTCACCGATTCCCTAACGTCCACGTGCACTTGCCGGATGGCTGGCATTGGGATACGTTGCGCCTGTGGACCGACATCAAGGAAGGTATTCGCCGGGCCGTGGAGGCGACGGAGGGAAATTTGACGAGCGTCGGGATCGACACCTGGGGAGTCGATTTCGGCCTGCTGGATCGCAACGATGCCCTGGTGGGCGTGCCCTACATGTACCGTGACGGTCGAACCGATGGCATGGTCGAGGCGGCGGACAAAATCGTTCCCCGGGCGGAGATATTCGAACGTACCGGCATCCAATTTCTGCCGTTGAACAGCCTGTTCCAACTGTATTCGATGGTGGTGGCCCAATCCCCCATTTTGGACATTGCGCAAACGTTCCTGCCTATGCCGGACCTATTCAATTTCTGGTTGACCGGCCGCAAGGTGTCCGAGTTCAGCATTGCCACGACCACTATGTGTTACGACCCGCGGGCAAAAGATTGGGCCCGGCCGATGCTGGACAAGCTGGGCATACCAAGCCGGATGTTTCCCGAGGTGGTTCCCTCGGGCACGGTTTTGGGCAAAATTTTGCCCGAGGTCGAGGAGGAGGTATGCATCGACGGGCTGACGGTGGTGGCGCCTGCCTGTCACGACACCGGGTCGGCCGTGGCCGGCGTGCCGGCCAACGGGTCCGATTTCGCCTGGGTGAGCTCGGGAACCTGGTCGATCCTGGGCGCCGAGTTGAACGAGCCGGTGATCAACGAGAAGAGCCTGGCCTTCAATCTGACCAACGAAGGCGGGATGAATCACACGTTCCGTTTCTGCCGCAACATCATGGGGTTGTGGTTGGTTCAGCAGTGCCGCCGTACCTGGAAGCTGCAGGGCGAAGACCTGTCGTATGGTGAGATCACCGATATGGCGGCCGATGCCGAACCCTTCCTGGCGCTGATCGACCCCGATTGCGAGGCATTCTTTAAGCCCGGTGATATGCCATCGCGCATACAGGCATTTTGCAGCCGGACCGGGCAGCCGGTACCGCAAACGAAGGGGGCCGTCGTGCGCTGCGCGCTCGAGTCGCTGGCCCTCAAATACCGCTGGGTGTTGGAGCGGATCGAGGAGTGTCTCGGCCGGCGGTTGGACCCGCTGTACATTGTTGGCGGCGGAACCAAGAACCAGTTGCTGAGCCAGTTTGCGGCCAACGCCATCGGGCGTAGGGTGATCACCGGGCCGATCGAGGCCACCGCTTCGGGGAACATCATCGTGCAAGCGATGGCGATGGGACACGTGGCTTCGCTGGCCGAGGGCCGTGAGGTGATCGGCAATTCCTTCCCCACCTGTACCTTCGATCCCGTCGATCATGCCGACTGGGACAAAGCCTATGCACGCCTCTTGGCGTTGATGGAATAATCGATGGCGCTGCGCAAACTATGCCTGGGCGTAAAAACCGATCCGGTTGAATACCGTTATTCCTACGAGTGGTTGTTCCGTTTGATGGCCGAAGAGGGCGCGCCGCACGCCCAATTGGGTTCGTTCTTCGAGCTGTACCACTTGCCGGATGCCTACTTCCACGAACTGCGGCAAACTGCGGCAGACTACGGGGTCAAGATCTCGAGTCTCTTCACCGCCCACCGCGAGTTGGGCGGCTTTATGCGCCCTGAGACCGGTTGGGAAGGCGTTGCCCGTCGCAGTTTCGAGCGCCTTATCGACGTGGCGGCGCTGGTGGGAGCTGATGCCGTCGGCTCCAGTCCGGGTTCCCTGCTGCGAGACGGTATGGCCTACAAGGACGCCGGAATTGCCCGTTATCTGGCCCACATGCGCGAGTTGATGCACTATGCCCACGAGCGCGGCGTCGGCTGGCTGACCATGGAACCCATGTCCTGCCTGGCCGAGCCGCCCACTCTGCCTGAAGAAATCGAGGCGCTGGCGGGAGAGCTGATTGCTTATCACCAGCAGAACCGCGACACGACGGCGGCCGTCGGTTTGTGCCTGGACATCGCCCACGGGTATGCCGACAGCCAGGCCAACGTGGTGTGTGATAACCTGGCGCTGATAGAGACCTCGCTGCCCTACACCTGTGAAGTGCACCTCAAGAATACCGACCGCATCTTCAACGCCACCTTCGGGTTCAGCGAAACCGACCGGGCGAGAGGAATCGTCGACGTGCCGGCCATCCGGGAACTGATTCTATCACAGGGCGACCGGCTGCCCGTCTCGACCCTGATCGGCTACCTGGAGATAAGCGGGCCCAAAACCGGCCGGGATTATTCGGACCGGCAACTTGAAGAGCAGTTGCGGCAGTCGCTGCGTTATTTGCGACAGGTGTGGCCAACGGAGGAGTAGTGTTCCGGCAATATTCAGACGGCCGACTGGATGTGGTTGAGGCGCTTGATCTGCCCGGCCGGGCCGATCTCGATGGCGATGACGTCGATGCGCCAGTCGGCTTCCTCAAATCCGGCCTCCTGCAGGTAGCTCTGAGCCGCGGCGATCAGGTGTTCCTGCTTGGCCGGCGTTATGCTCTCTTCTGGGCTGCCGAAGCGGGTGCCCCGGCGCGTCCGCACTTCGACTACCACCAGCGTGTCCTCATCACGGGCGATGACGTCCAGCTCACCCTCGCGACAGCGCCAGTTACGGGCCACAATCTGGTAGCCGCGCTCGCAGAGAAACTCGACGGCGATGTCCTCGCCGCGTCGGCCCAAGGTCGTTCGATGGCTCATAGGTGGATTACCGTTTCTGCCAGGCAGCCGGCGCCAGGCGGGGAGAACTGATCTCCCCAATCCCGGCGCCGGCCGATCTGTGTCTCGCCACAAACGCGGCGGGACACAGGCTTCTTGGTCATTGTGTAGAAAGGCCTGCAGCCGGCCCGTTCAATTCGACGAAGGGACCGCCGCGCTGCCGGCCTCCGGCTCGCCGGCGGGTTTGGATCCCAGGTGGCTACGGACCGCCAGCCAGATGGCTCCCAGCCCAAACAGCGCCAGCAAAATGCCGATGAGCGCGCCGGCCACCGGGATCAGCGTTATCACCCAAACAATGACGGTGCCCAGAAGCATCACGACGAGGCCGTTTTCGGCCAGCTGGGAACGGCTCTGGTTCAGGATCAGCAGGCTCAGCGCGAAGCCGGCCACCAGCACGCTGACGTAGAAGGCCAGCAGGAAATAAACAAAGGTGACGCTCGCGGCGACCGAGGCCAGCAGCACCGTGATAATGGATGCCCCGCCCATCACAAAGTGCAGCACCAGTGCGATCAGCATGATGACGATCAGCACGACCACCCAGACCAAAAGCATAGCCAGCGGGCTGAGTGCCCCCCATCCGAGACTGGGCAGCGGTCGCTGGGTCAGCAGCTGGCTGCTGCGTTTCAACCAGCCGGGCACCAGCCAGACCAAAAGCAGGCCGACCAGCAGCAAGCGCACGAACCGCCTGACCTGGGCGATCAAGCCCTGGGTGAATTTCTGGCCGGCGGTCTGCTGCTGCACCTGGTTTGGCTGAACCTGATGAAAGGTGACGGCACCGGCGACGCTATCGGCGCCGATTTTGGCCTCGACCGGCGCCGTGTAATCCAGTTTGCCCTCGATCATGGCGCCGGGAGCCACCGTCAAGCCGCCGGGCACCGACGGCAACGTCACACCCTGGGGCAGTGACGGCATAAATTGCTGGAAGTCGAACCCGGCTGCGTTTCCGCTTTCGCCCACCTCGGCGTTCACGTCACCGCCAATCTGCCCATTGATCTCCAAACCATTGCCGCCACCGGACACGTTGCCGGCAACTGTGCCGGCCAGCAAGCCCTGGTAGGCGCCAAACCAGACGTCACCGCCGATGTGGCTTCCGGGCCGGGTCTCAAAGCTGAAGCCGCCCAGACTCAGGTCGTCGCCGATTTTGCCTTCGGAATTGAGGACGAAAGCCTGGCAGCCGGCGCGCACGTCATCATTTACGCTGCCGTTGATGACGATCGTCTGCGCCGCGACCAGCAGGTCACCCTCGACGGTGCCGTTGATGGTCACACTTTGGGCGAAACCCAACAGATCACCTTGCACGGTGCCGTCAATCGTTATTGTCTGGGCGCTGACGTACAGGTCGTCGGCCACTACCTGGTCGCGACCCACAACAACCGTGTCGCCCGTGCGCGTGTCGGCCAGTGCAACGGCAGTGACAGACAGACTCAACAGCAAGACCAGCAGCATACCGATTGTCAATTTTCGAAATTGTGCCTTCATACTTATGTTCCTTTCCCACCTCTCGCGGAGAGGGGAGTGATTGACGCGGCCGATTCTCGTTCGCATTCCGATGCAGGAAATGGCGATGAAAACGGCGGGGAACAGGTACGCTGGAATCCCCACCGGAATGAAGAAAAGCATTATTCGGCTTGTGGGCTC
>CAZHBM010000083.1:0-11625 GCA_964529945.1 uncultured Anaerolineales bacterium
CAGGCTGTGTCGCGAGGGACAGCGGCAGGCGGACATTGTGGGGCGCTACGGCGGCGAGGAATTCGTCGTCTTGCTTCCAGAAACCGAGTTGACCGATGCAGGCCAGGTGGCCGAACGACTGCGGCAGTCGATTGCCGAAACGGCATTCGATACCTCGGCCGGCCCCCTCCACGTTACCGTGAGCCTGGGGGTGGCTGCGGCGTCAATAAAGGCCGAGTACTCGGTGCAGCACCTTCTGGATTGCGCCGACCGTGCTCTGTACGAGGCCAAACTGACCGGCCGGAACCGGGTGTCGCTATATTCGGCTTTGTGTCCGGCGGTTTCTTCCGAGGCCGGCCCGGTTCCGGGCGACGAGGGCTGAACCAACTGGCCGTTCGGTTTTCGACTGAACTTAACTACATTACAGATAATCATGTGGAGTGCGAATTGTCCGTCAAAAGTGAGGCTCGGAAAGAGTCTCGATTACTTCCCTTTGCTCGATACAAACTCAACCCAAACTCCTTTTCCGGCCACGGAGGTTGATTATGCAATATGCTGACTTGTTGGGTAGTGAGGCACTGACGTTCGACGATGTGCTGCTGGTGCCATCTTACAGCGAGGTGTTGCCCGCTGAGGTCGACCTTCATACACGGTTACACGACAAATTGAGGTTGAACATTCCGGTTCTGTCGGCGGCGATGGATACGGTTACCGAAGCTCACATGGCCATTGAACTGGCTCGCCAGGGTGGGTTGGGAGTCATCCATCGAAATATGAGCCCGGAGGAGCAGGCTGCTGAGGTCGATAAGGTGAAACGCTCGGAATCCGGCATGATTACCGATCCGGTTACGCTGCCCCCCGATGCCACATTGGCCGAAGCCGAATCGATTATGTCCCGCTATCACATCTCGGGCGTGCCCATTACCGATAAAGGGCGTTTGGTTGGCATTTTGACCAACCGGGACACCCGTTTTGCCACCCAGTTGGAAGCGCCCGTGAGTCAGTTTATGACCAGCCAAGGTCTGGTCACCTCGTCGGTAGGGACGTCTCTGGAAGAAGCCAAAGCCATTCTTCAGGAACATCGTATCGAGAAACTGCCCCTGGTGGACGAACAATTTCGTCTACGCGGCCTGATTACCTACAAAGATATCCTCAAGAAGCAGGATTTCCCCAACGCCGCTGCTGATGCCGGCGGGCAACTGCTGGTGTGCGCCGCTGTCGGTGTCGGCCAGGAGCTGGAATCCCGCTTGGGCTTGTTGGTCGACGCCGGCGTTGATGCGGTTGCCGTCGATACGGCTCACGGCCATTCCGCCGCCGTGCTGAACGCCATTCGGCGCATCAAACAGGTGGCGCCCGGCTTACCGGTGCTGGCCGGAAATATCGTCACCGGAGAAGGCGCATTGGCCCTGATCGAGGCCGGTGCCGATGCCATCAAGGTTGGCGTCGGCTCGGGATCTATTTGTACCACCCGCGTCGTCGCCGGGGTTGGCATTCCCCAGATGACCGCCATCGCTGAATGTGCCGCCGTTGCCCGTCCGCGTGGGATACCGGTCATCGCCGATGGCGGCATTGAGTACTCGGGTGACATCGTCAAGGCCCTGGCGGCCGGCGCCAGTGCGGTTATGCTGGGGTCGTTGTTGGCCAGCCTGGAAGAATCGCCCGGCGAAGTGGTCATCTACGAGGGGCGCCGATTCAAGGTCTACCGCGGGATGGGTTCGGTCGGCGCTATGAAGGGCTTTGCACGCGACCGCTACGCTTCGGCCCAGGCCGGCGATGAGTTAGGTCAATCGACGGGCAAACTGGTGCCGGAAGGGATAGAAGGCCAGGTGGCCTACAAAGGTAAATTGGCCGACTATATGTTCCAGTTGATCGGTGGGCTTAGATCGGGTATGGGGTACGTCGGCGCCAACGATTTGGACGATCTGAAGGCCAAAGCGCGCTTCGTGCGTATTACCAATGCCGGGCTGATCGAGAATCATCCCCATGGCGTATTCATAACCAAAGAGGCTCCCAATTATCACATCCGCGCTCGCTAAAGACTCGCCAACGGGGGTGGTCGGATTTCGCGGGCGCCGTCCGTCAACCGGTGCCGAAATCCCTCCGCCTTGGTTGTCGTGGGCATGGCGCACCGGTCATTAATGGAGACGTGTCCAAAATCTCTTGTTGGAGAAATTGCACCTGTAGTGAAGTAAGCTTATGAGAGGCATTTCACAGCCTCGTCATTGTGGCTACAATTGACATTTTGAACAACGTCGGGTAGATTTACCGGCGGAAGTGGTTATACTGTGCGGCGTGTCAACGGTTGTCTGGCGATAGTATAGGTAGGCGGCAACCTGTTGGATTCTGCCCGCGAGTGAAAATGTTGTGCCGGTTTCGTCCGCAGCCTGGTTGGTCCAGAAACAGCATTGTATCCGTACGTTGCCTGTCGACCATTTCCACCGGTCGCCCCTGTTGAATAGCGTGATCGAGGTAAGTGCTGTCTGAACGGTAACCAATTGTGAAATATTTGCCTACATTGTCCCGTTCCCCCCAAGTTCGGGCAACTGTCCCTGTCCCTATGAGACACTTTTCGTCTCACAGAAGACGACGAAAAGTGCACGGCAACCTGACCTTTCGTTTTTTCACCAACCGGTGGCTTTTGATTGGGTTTCTCCTGTTTGGTTTTATGATTCCTTTGACAGCTTGTGGCCCCTCTCAGTTGCCTGACGATGAATCTTCGACGGTGGACGTCATCACCATCGAAAATATGGGATCAGATACGCTGGTTAACCTGGCGCTGGCCTGGGCAGAGGCGTATATGCAGATTTACCCCAACGTGCGCATTTCCGTGACCGGGGGCGGGTCCGGCACCGGCATTGCCGGCCTGATCAACGGAACGGTAGATGTCGCCAATGCTTCTCGGAGCATGAAGGACGAGGAGGTTGCGGCCGCTCAGGGGAACGGGATTGAACCGATCGAGTTCGTCGTAGCGCGAGATGCCATCGCCGTTGTCGTCCATCCCTCCAATCCGGTGGACGGACTGACCCTGGAACAGATTTCCCAAATCTATACCCGCAGAATCACCAATTGGCAGGAGGTGGGCGGAGAAGATCGACCAATCGTTCTCTTATCCCGTGAATCAAATTCTGGCACCTACGTCTATTTCCTCGAACACGTCATTCGCTTAGGAAATTCAGACAGTGATCTCCTTTTTTCTCCCGATACGTTGTTGATGCCCTCGTCAGAAGGCATCAGCTCGGAGATCAGGCAGAATCCCAATGCGATTGGCTATGACGGTTTGGGGTACGTGACTGCCGACCAGAAGGTCTTGGGTGTGGCGGCTGATGCCGGCAGCCCGTATGTGCTGCCTTCTATCGATACGGTCAACGATGGCTCCTACGTCATTTCGCGGCCGTTGTTCATGTACACGGCCGGTGAACCAAATGAGATCGTGAAGGCCTATCTCGATTGGATCCGGGACGAGGGACAGGTCATGGTGTTGGATTTGGGATTCGTTCCGTTGCAGTAGCGATTGCTTGAGTGACACACTTTTTACCAGGTGAGCGAATGAGTCTAAGCTACAACGTGAGAGCAGACAAAAGGCGTCGATGGTTTGAGTTTGCCTTGGAATCGTTGGTGCGCGTTTTGGGATTCTCCACCATCGGCTTGGTGGCGTTGATCTTTTTGTTTTTGCTGCGCGAAGGTGTCCCATTTTTCCTGCAAACCAACGTAGAGAATATGGCCGGGATGCGCTGGTATCCCACATTCGACCTTTTCGGCACACTGCCGCTTGTCTTGGGGTCCATTCTGGTCACCGTGACGGCCATCGTGATGGCACTGCCCCTGGGGCTGGCCACGGCTGTCTTCGTCCGCGAGGTGGCTCCCGGATGGGCGCGGGACATCCTCAAGCCTATGATAGAAGTCCTGGCCGGCATCCCATCTGTCGTGCTGGGCTTTTTTGGTATGACCCTCATCGCTCCATTCGTCCGCACTGCGCTCCACGTCCCTACCGGCTTGACGGCCTTCACCGGTGGCCTGATTCTGGCCTACATGGCCTTGCCGACCCTGATCAGCGTGGCGGAAGATGCTCTGGACGCGGTTCCCAAGAGCTATCGCGATGCCGGCCTGGCCATGGGGGCCACCAAATGGCAGGTCATCTGGCGGGTAGTGGTGCCGGCCGCCCGTTCGGGGATTGTGATGGGGGTGATGTTGGGCATGGGGCGCGCCATCGGAGAGACGATGGCCGTTATGATGGTCACCGGCAATGCCGCCCGAATGCCGCTGACGCTTGATGCGGTGTTCCGTCCCGTGCGAACGATGACGGCCACCATCGCTGCCGAAATGGGCGAAGTGGCTCAGGGCAGCGTGCATTACCACGCCCTGTTCGGTATCGGCATCCTGCTCTTCTTGTTGACGTTCCTGATCAATCTTGCGGCTGCCCGCGCCATTTTCACCAAGCGACAACGGGGAGGCCTGCGCTGATGCGACGCTTTTTCGTTCAGCGGTTGGGTTTTGTTGCGCTGGGTATTGCCTCCCTGTTGGTGGTCTTGCCGATCCTTTTTGTGGTCGGAACCATAGTCGTTCGCGGCGCCAGCGCCATCAATTGGGAATTTTTGACCACTATGCCGCGTGACGGTATGAAGGCCGGCGGCATCTTTCCGGCCATTGTGGGCACGCTGGTGCTGACTGCCGGCACCGCTTTGGCTGCCATTCCGGTTGGGGTGGGTGGGGCCATATATCTTTCGGAATATGCGCGCGACACCGTGTTCACGCGTGCTATTCGGTTGGCCATCGTGAATTTGGCCGGCATTCCTTCGGTGGTGTACGGCCTGTTCGGTTTGGGGCTTTTTGTACTGTTCCTGAACTTTGGTACGTCTATCCTGGCCGGCTCGTTGACCCTGGCGATTATGACGCTGCCAATCATCATCAGTACGTCCGAGGAAGCCCTGCGAGCCGTTCCGACCGAATTCAGAACCGTCAGTGCCAGTTTGGGAGGCACCCGCTGGCAAGGAATCCGCAATACCGTACTGCCCCAGGCGTTGCCGGGCATCATCACGGGCATCATTCTGGGTTTGTTGCGGGCGGCTGGTGAGACGGCGCCGATTTTGTTTACCGTGTCGGCCTTCTTCTTGCCGCGCCTGCCCCACTCACCCTTTGACCGTACCATGGCGCTGCCCTATCACCTTTACGTCATCAGCACCCAGGTGCCGGGGATGCCCACAAATATCCAATACGGTACGGCGCTTGTATTGCTGGCGCTGGTGCTATCTCTGAACATCGCGGCGGCGTTGATCCGGGGCTATTTCCGCAAGCGGAGGCAATGGTAATGGATCTGTCTTCGCACGCGTTGCGCCATAAGGCCAGAGGTTCCGATCTCAACCCGAAAATTGAGATCAAGAACGTCAGTTACCGCTATGGTGACGTGGTAAGTTTGCAGAATATTACGCTGGATGTGCCTGCCAATGCCATCACTTCCTTCTTTGGCCCGGCTGGGGGTGGTAAGACCACGCTGCTTCGCCTGATAAATCGCCTTAACGACCTGATCGATGGCACACACATGTCCGGGCAGATTCTGCTCGACCGGGAAGACATCTACGCCCCTTCCATTCACGTGGCGACGCTCCGGCGGCGCATCGGTATGGTCTTTGCATTGCCTTTGCCGTTGCCGGGCACGATAAGAGACAACGTGATCTACGGCCCACGATTGGCCGGTGTGCGTAATCCCACTGACCTGGACGAAATTACGGTGCGCAGCTTGACCCAGGCAGCGCTTTGGGATGAGGTCAAGGACCGCCTGGATGGTATGGCCAACGCATTGTCCGGTGGGCAGCAGCAGCGACTGTGTATTGCCCGCAGCCTGGCCCTGGAGCCGGAGGTGCTGCTATTGGATGAACCGACCTCCGGGTTGGATCCGATCTCGACCGACAAAGTGGAGGAGTCTCTGTTCTCTCTGAAAGAGAATTATACGATCATCATTGTCCCGCACAGCATCCAGCAGGCCGCCCGTGTCTCCGATCACGCGGCCTTCTTTTTGATGGGAGAGTTGATCGAGCATCAAGTCGGAACCGGTCTGTTTACCGCTCCCACCGATCAGAGGACTGAAGAATACATTACCGGTCGCTACGGATAGAGATGGGGACTGAAGCCGCAAGTGTTCGAAGATGGGTAGTGCTTGAATGAATGATGTACTGGAAAACACCAAGGTAGAGGCCCGGCACGTTGATTTTTACTATGGCAAAGAAGCGGCCTTGATGGACGTGTCGATTGCCTTCCAGGACCGGCAGATTACAGCCCTGATCGGCCCTTCCGGTTGCGGAAAGTCAACCTTTTTGCGTTGCATCAACCGGATGAACGACACCATCGCCGGCACACGAGTCGAGGGCGAGATACTCCTGGACGGGCAGAACATTTATGACCAAGGTGTCAACGTGGTGGAACTGCGGCGCAAAGTGGGAATGGTGTTCCAGCGCCCCAACCCTTTTCCTCAATCGATCTTCGATAACGTCGCGTTCGGGCCACGAGTTCTGGCGATGACGGGCAGTCGCTCGGAATTGAACGACATCGTCGAAGAGAGCTTGCAGGGTGCCGCTCTTTGGGACGAAGTCAAAGACACGTTGGGCAACGACGCCCAAAGCCTGTCCTTGGGTCAACAACAACGCTTGTGTATTGCCCGTACCATTGCTGTCAAGCCGGAAGTGATTTTGATGGATGAGCCCTGTTCGGCGCTCGATCCCATCGCAACGCTTCAAGTTGAAGAACTGATGCGTTCTCTCAAGTCTGATTATTGTATTGTCATCGTGACTCACAGCATGCAGCAGGCAGCCCGCGTCTCCGATTGGACCGGTTTTTTCTGGTTGGGAGAGCTGATTGAATTCGGCGCGACGGGCAGCATCTTCACTCGGCCCCAAAAACAATTGACCGAACGTTACATCACCGGGCGCGCAGGGTAGACGCCACTACGGACCACACTGCGTCTGAGTGAATGGTTACGGCTTGTATGGCGCGTAGTATTCAGCCATCCCGCCGCCCACATTCACAAGAAGGTGGAAAATTATGCCCGGCTGGTGCGGTCCAGCCTTGTGTGGGCGGCGGGATGCTGCGAGGCATATTGGAATCAGTTCAGTTGGCGTACTTCCACAGCGGCCAGACCTTTGGGGTTTTCTTCCACCCTGAATTCAACTCGTTCGCCTTCCACCAGGTTGCGGAAGCCGTCGCCCACGATCGCCGAATAGTGGACGAAGATGTCATCGCCCATATCGCGCGAGATGAAGCCATAACCTTTCTGAGTGTTGAACCATTTCACGGTGCCAGTCTCTGATTGTTGCATTTTCTACGAACTCCCTTTGTATCTAGTAAGACTTGTGTTTTTAGTATAGCACAAAAAAAGATCAGTAACATTTCAATTCTTTTCCAATTTCGGGCCTGTTGTATTCCAATTATTCAAAATTGCCGTAAATCGACATAGAATTTTGGAGATTTTAAAAAATCGCGGAACAGCCTGTTGGTTGGCTTGAGGCGGCAGCGGCCCACGTTCGCCTTGGGCGGTGCGGATCCAACCAGGTCGTCTTTTGGAGCTTTTGACAAGTTCGTCCGGTTGTGATAAGATTTTTACACCGTAATTGACAATCTTCGTGAAGCAGTCCACCCGCGCAGGCTGCGCGGTTTTTTGTTCGCACATCCCTAAAGGGGAGTGGCGACGTTTTAGGAGCGTTAGTTCTTATGGCTGAGAGGATACTGGTTTGTACGGCCTGGCCTTACGCCAATGCGGACCTGCATATTGGGCATTTGGCCGGCTCGTATCTCCCTCCCGATGTTTTTGCCCGTTATCATCGGCTGTTGGGCAACGACGTTCTGATGGTATCGGGCTCGGACGCCCACGGTACGCCGATTACCGTCCGCGCCGACGCGGAAGGTGTGACGCCCCGCGAGATATTCCAGAGATACCACGCCCGCTTCCTGGAGACCTTTCAAGCCTTGGGCATAAGTTACGATCTGTTCACCCATACCGATACGGAAAATCACTATCGGGTGGCGCAGGATATCTTTTCGGCCTGTCTCGATCACGGGTACCTGTACAAGGAGATTCAGCGTCAGCTCTACTCGGAATCCGAACACCGGTTTTTGCCGGACCGTTACGTCGAAGGCACCTGTCCCCACTGCGGTTATCCGGATGCCCGCGGCGACCAATGCGACAATTGCGGTAACCTTTTGGAGGCGACCGAGTTGATAAATCCGCGCAGCAAGACGGATGGGTCCACGCCGGTTGTTCGCGAGACGGAGCACTTCTTCCTTGATCTGCCCAAGCTGAAAGATCGCCTTTGGGATTATCTCAACGATCACAAAGAACATTGGCGACCAACGGTCATCAACTTCTCGCGCGGCTACCTGCGCGAAGGGTTGAAGGGCCGGCCCATCACGCGCGACATCCAATGGGGCATACCATTGCCGTTGCCTGGCTACGAAACCAAGCGGTTGTACGTTTGGTTTGAGGCCGTAATGGGCTACCTGACGGCCAGCATTGAATGGTCGACGGATTTCGACCAGCCGGAGGCGTGGAAGAAATGGTGGTACGTACCGGAGGCCAAAACCTATTACTTCATGGGCAAAGACAATATCCCATTCCATACCATCATTTGGCCGGGGGAATTGCTGGCAGTCAACCGCCTGTATGAGGATGACCCCCAGCTGAGTCTTAATCTTCCTTACGACGTTCCGGCTAACGAATACTTGAACATGGAGAGTCAGAAATTGTCCAAGAGCCGTAATTGGGCGATTTGGGCACTCGATCTTATGGATCGATATGATCCTGACCCAGTCCGTTACTATCTGGCGGCCATCGCTCCCGAGAGCCGCGATTCCGACTTCACCTGGCAGGATTTTATACGGCGAAACAACGACGAGTTGGTGGCCACCTGGGGCAACCTGGTTAACCGGATGTTGGGCTTCGCCTACAAACATTTCGACCAGCAAGTGCCGGCGCCGGGCGAGCTCGATCCGATCGATATTGAGATGATTGCCACCGCCGAAGCTGGATTCGAGACAGTCGGCCGGCTTCTGGGCGCTGTCAAACTCAAAGCAGCCTTGGAAGCGGTAATGAATATTGCCCGCGCGGCGAATGCCTATCTCGACCAGAAGGCCCCATGGTTCCAGGTCAAGGAGGACAAAGCCGCCGCCGCAACGACTGTCTACGTCATTCTGCGCGTGATCGACAATTTGAAGATGCTGTTTGCCCCATTTTTGCCGTTCACCAGCCAACAATTGCACGAAATGTTGGGTTATGATGGCCTGTTGTTTGGGCGGCAGTACGTGAACACCTTCCAGGAGCATGCCAGCGCGCATACCGCCCTGTGCTACGACGCCAGTCCGGCTACGGGGAAATGGTTGGCCAGCCAGCTGGCGCCCGGCCAGGCACTGCGAAAACCCGCGCCGTTGTTCAAAAAACTGGACGATGACGTAATAGAGCAGGAATTAGCGCGTCTTTTGAAATAAGTATTACAAAAACGATACCCTCACTTGACATTTCTCCTGATGTAATGTAATATTGGCTTAATTTGGCACTCTAAGTCTTAGAGTGCCAAATTAAGCCAATTTGTGCTTTATTTATACAAAACATATACACCAGGAGGTCTTTCTTATGGCTCTTAAATTGAAACCGTTGGCAGACCGTCTTATCGTGGAACCGATCGAGATGGAAGACGTGACCCCAAGTGGTATTGTTCTGCCCGAAACCGCGAAGGAAAAACCCCAGCGGGGCAAGGTACTGGCAGTAGGACCAGGGCGCCGTGATGAAAGCGGCAAGCGTGTCGCGATGGATGTTGCAGAAGGCGACACCGTTCTTTACGCCAAGTATGGCGGCACCGAAGTCAAACTCGATGACAAGAAATATTTGATCTTGAGAGAAACTGACGTTCTGGCGATCGTGGAATAGGTTTTGGGCCGCCACGAGCCTGGGGACGGATCAGGACATCGAGTAATTGGAGTACATGGTTAACAATCTCTTTATGATAAGATCGATAAGACAAGGAGTACCGTTGATATGGCAAAGCAATTGAAATTTGACGAAGATGCGCGGCGGTCGTTGAAGAGGGGCGTTGATGCGATCGCGAAGGCAGTGTCGACGACGTTGGGGCCGAAAGGGCGCAACGTGGCGTTGGACAAGAAGTGGGGCGCGCCGACGGTAACGCACGACGGGGTCACCGTGGCCAAGGAAATTGAGCTGGAAGACCCGTTTGAGAATATGGGTGTGCAGCTGCTGAAAGAAGCGGCGACCAAGACCAACGATATTGCCGGTGACGGCACGACCACGGCGACCGTATTGGCGCACATTTTGGTCACCGAAGGGTTGAAGAACGTGGCGGCGGGTGCCAATCCGATGTTGCTGAAGCGTGGGATTGAGAAAGCGACGGCGGCGGTGTCGGGCGCGATTCGCGAGGCGGCGATCGACATCAGCACCAAGGAAGAGATCGCCAGCGTGGCGTCGATTTCGGCGCAGGACCGCGAGATTGGCGAGCTGATTGCCGAAGTGATGGACAAAGTCGGCAAGGACGGGGTGATCACGGTTGAGGAGAGCAAGGGGTTGGCCTTTGAGACCGAGTACGTGGAAGGTATGCAGTTTGACCGTGGCTACATTTCGCCCTACTTTGTGAGCAACCCGGATGCGATGGAAGCGGTGATTGAGGAGCCGTACGTGCTGATCCACGAGAAGAAAATCAGCGCGGCGGCGGACATCGTGCCGTTGTTGGAGAAATTGGTGCAGACGGGCAAGCGCGACTTGCTGATCGTGGCCGAGGATGTGGACGGCGAGGCGCTGGCGACGTTGGTGTTGAACAGGCTGCGAGGGATGTTCAACGTATTGGCCGTCAAGGCGCCTGGATTTGGGGATCGGCGCAAGGCGATGTTGGAAGACATTGCGATCTTGACCGGCGGCACAGTAATCAGTGAAGAGACCGGGCGCAAGCTTGAGTCGGCGACGCTGCAGGATTTGGGGCGTTGTGACAAAGTTGTGTCGACCAAGGAAGAGACGACCATTGTGGGCGGCGCAGGAAGCGAAGAAGCCATTGGTGGTCGGATTGGGCAGATCAAGGCCGAGATCGATAAATCGACCAGCGACTACGACCGTGAGAAGCTGCAGGAGCGGCTGGCGAAGCTGGCCGGTGGTGTGGCGGTGATTCGTGTGGGTGCGGCGACCGAGGTGGAGTTGAAAGAGAAGAAGCACCGGGTTGAGGACGCACTGAGTGCGACGCGGGCGGCGGTCGAGGAAGGGATCGTGCCGGGTGGTGGTGTGGCGTTGTTGAATGCCATTCCGTCATTGGACAAGGTCAAGGTTGATTATTCTGACGAGCAGACGGCGGTGAACATGGTGCGGCGGTCGTTGGAAGAGCCGATGCGCGGGATCAGCCGGAATGCGGGCCAGGATGGCGCTGTGGTGGTGCAGGAAGTGCGCCGCAAACAGCAAGAGAAGAAGAGCAGCCGGATAGGGTACGACGTGATGTCGGACTCGTACACCGACATGGTGGAAGCCGGGATCATCGATCCGGCCAAGGTGACGCGGGGCGCGTTGGAGAATGCGGCGTCGATAGCGGCGATGATTCTGACGACCGAAGCCTTGATCACCGACATCCCTGAGAAGGAACCCCCAGCTCCGGCCGGTGGTCCCGGTATGGGCGG
>CAZHBM010000084.1:0-11546 GCA_964529945.1 uncultured Anaerolineales bacterium
TCCCATCCAAGCCTTCGGTCGAGATACCCTTACTGATCGTGCCGCCCGAGGCGCTGGCCCGCACATCCATCATCGCCGGGACGCCACCCAAATTGTTGTGCACGCCGATGTTCTGCTCCGCGCCGGAGGCGGTGGCGATGACGGTGGTCATCGTCGGTGAGGCGTTGCTGTTGACCACCGCGAAACTATGGGCGCCACCGGAAGCCGTGGCAGTCACGTCGTTCATCGTCGGCGAGCAGTCGTAGTTGCACACCCCGCAGTTCTCCTCTGATGCGCCCGAGGCGGTGACGGCGACCCCCACCATAATTGACGCCGCCGGGAAATTTGACACCCCGTATGCGATGGTTCCTCCGGAAGCACTGACCGTTACATTCGCCATCGTCGGGGAAGCATATCTGTTGAACACGCCGTAGTTGATCGATGACGCGCCCGAGGCGGTGGCGGTCACGTGGGTCAAGTGCGGTGAGACATTGTTTCCGTTGTAGATGGCAACGGCGTAGCTATTGCCACCGGTATTCTCGACCGTCAGGAAGCGCAGCTCAGCGTTGCTGGCGCCCAGAAGTGTCCCCGTGTCGTAGCTCGCAGCCCCCACCTGCCTGATCTTTGTCGTCAGCTCGCCCGATCCCTCGATGTCCACGTAGGGCTGCATGGTCACGGTTTCTGTATAGACGCCAGGCATAACTTTAACCAGGTAGCGGTTGCCGTCGGCGGCGTCGCTGATGCTGTTCAACGCCGCCGTGATCGTGGTGAAGTCACCGCCGCTCTTGGCGACGATGCGGACGTTGGCGTACTTCTGCTGGAAGTCACCGCTGTCCAGTCCGTCGAGCAGGTCGGCGTCCGCCGCCGTGATCGCCTGAGTCGCGGTGATCGCGTAGGCCGCAGTCAGCGCGTACGGTGCCGCGGTGAGCGGCTGCCGCCCCAGATCGGTGTAGCTGCTATCCCCCCCACACTGGACCGCAGTCTCCAACCAGCGCGCCTGGCCGTTGAAGGCGTCGGCACCGAACTCCCCTGCTTCGTTCAGCAGCACAGTGAACAGGCCGGCGGTCACGGTGACACTTTCGGTGTCCGTGCCGCCAAGCTGGTTTCCCCCGCTGGCAGCGTCATGCAGGCTAAACTGGAAATCGCAGGTGTCGTCGACCGGCTCGTCGTGCAGCAGCAGCCGCCCCTGATAGGTGAAACCGGTGCCCAGTGGCTCTTGTGCCTGGACGGGGCCGAGGGGAAACGCGATCACCAGAAGAAACGAAATGGAAAACGCCAGGACGAAGAGGGCTCGAACGTCTTTCAACACACGTCCTCCTATGGGGCAGTGCCCATTGGCGCCGACCCTTTCAGACTAGCCTCCGCCACTCACAGTTGGAGGACATCGTTTTGATCGGTGGCGCGAAACTCTGAGTTTCCGCGATTATGGCCGGCGAATGGCGTGAGTGGAAATCTCGGGCAAAGCAAACGCAACATGAGGTGCCCGCCGGCATCTCCCCGCGCCGGCCCAAGCCTGTGAGCGACACGCTTGCTCCCGGCGAGACGTGCTTCCGCGATCACCCTCACCCCACCCGGGCTGCGAAGCGTATTCGACCTGTCCAGACGCGCCTATAAGCAAAGCCGGCCGTCAGGCGGCCACCAGGTGCAGCTCGCGCCGCAGGCCGGGGAACTTGCCGCCCGACTCCTCCTTGACGGCCGTATCGAACATGGCCGTCAATTGGGCGTATTGGTCGTCGGTCAGATTGGTGTCGAAGGCGGCCAACACCGGCGCCACCTGCTTGTCCCGGCTGAAGCCGACGATGGGTGCCGTCACGGCCGGCGAATGGCGCACCCAGCCGATGGCGCATTGGACCATGTCCAGCCCCTGGTCAGCAGCAAAGTGTTGCATTTGCTGCAGGCTGGGGCCATAGCGCTGGAGCCATTCGGCTATGCGCTGGTCGTTTTTGGCCCGCGAATCGGACGGCAGCCGTCCCTGGAGAGGGTATTTTCCGGCCAGGATGCCGATCAACAGCGGCCGGTAGGTGGTAATAGCGATGTCTTCAGCCATGGCCTGCGGCAGAATCTCGACCTCGATGCCGCGCTCGAAGATGTTGTAGGGCACCTGGTTGACCACCAGCGGCGCCCAGCCGTTGTCAGCCGCCAACGCGTTGCAGTGGGCCAGCAGCCAGGCGGGAAAATTAGAGCAGCCGACGTGGCGCGTCTTTCCCTGGCAGACCACGTCGTTGAGGGCTTCCATCATTTCGGCCGGGTGCATGCCCACCTGAGGCCAGTGGATAAGGTACAGGTCGACGAAGTCGAGTTTCAGGCGGCGCAGGCTCTCGTCGATGCTCTGGCGGATGGAGGCGCCGTCGATACCCTTGTGGACCTTGGTGACCAGGAACAGGTCGTCGCGCCGGCCCTTGAGCAGCCGGCCGAGCAATTTCTCGGTGCGGCCGTCATTGTACATAGCGGCCGTATCGACGAAGTTGACCCCGGCGTCCAGACACAGCCCCAAAATGCGGTCTGACTCGGCGGGGCCGCAACGACCAGCGAACATCATAGTGCCCAGGCACATCTTCGAGACTTCTTCGCCGGTATTGCCCAAAACAACGTAGTCCATGGTCGCCTCCTGCTCGCGTGTGTCCCATATTCTTGGTAGATAGCCATATGAGTCGACAGCCGGTTTTATGTCTTTTTTGTTCCTTGTGGGGGAAGGTCTTCCACCATAAGAAATAGAAACACTACCTCATTCTAAACGCTTCTGAAATCATTAAACGAGCGGTCTCTCACGAACCTACTTCGCAGCCATGCCTTGGCTCAATGCAATTTCTCCCGCAAACCTCTGGGACGCACCATCCTGCTTCGATAATGGGTCCGCAATACGGTCCGATGATAGGCATCGGCCACAACAGTGCCTATTGTGCATCGGCCGGGGGCAGAATGCAAGCTTCCGAGAAGCGCCGCGAGGTTCCGTTTTCTTGGGTGACGGCGCCGCGAGCCAGCAGCCGGTCTCATCTCTTTCCATTTTTTGTGGGTGGAAGGTCTTCAATCCACAAAAAGAATCCTACCCGATTCTAAGCGCTTCTTGGGAAATTATGTGAGCGGTCTCCCACCCAGCACCTTCGCCGCCAGGACCTGGCTCGGTCGAGTCTCCCCAAAAGAAAGATTTTGGGCACACGCAGAAGCGGTACCGGCCGGCAGCCACCGGCGTGGTTCAGGCAGTCAGGCCAGCCTCCTCGCGCCGCGGCAGTACCGGGCCGCCGAAAAGGAGAATGACAACCAGCATCGCACCGGCTAGTACGATGTCGGTAGCCACGGTAAACATCATCACCTGCGGTCCCACGCTTTCAAACAACTGGCCGATCAGCCAGGGTACCACCATGCCGCCGGCGCTAGCGCCGACGAACAGCCAACTGGTCACCTTGCCGGTGATGGTCACGCGGCCTTCGGCCAGGGTCAGCGCGGTGGGGAAAATGGAGGCCATGGACAATCCTACCATACCGACGCCAACCCATAATGCACTGACGGACGCCGGCCAACTGACGATGATGCCGATGCCCACCAGGCAGCCGATCAGGTCGGCCAGCAGGATATAGCGCGGTCGGAAACGGGCCACCAGAGGAATGGCAATCAGGCGGCCGACAGTGAAAGAAGCCCAGAAAGCCGAGGTCAGGTAGGCGGCCTGGCTGTCGCTTCCCAGGCCCAGGCTGATGACGTAAGTATAGATCCAGCTATGGAAG
The DNA here is from genome assembly GCA_964529945.1 of uncultured Anaerolineales bacterium. Lineage (GTDB taxonomy): Bacteria > Chloroflexota > Anaerolineae > 4572-78 > NAK82 > CAZHBM01. The sequence goes on from CAZHBM010000084.1 coordinate 3,699, forward strand.
CTGGCTTCGGCACCGACGTAGACGAACAAGAAGATTGCCAGCAGGGCGACCAGGAACGAGTTGACCCGGTAGGGCACGCCGTCGGCCGACACTTCCCGGGCCACCGGGCTGGGCAGCCGCACCAGCCAGAGCACCGCCGGCAGGATGAGCAAAGCCGGTATCCAGAAGGCCCAGTTGATGTCGCCGATCCAGTCGAAGGACTGCACCACCAACAGCGGAAAGAGAAAAGCGCCGACGCCCCAGAAAAAGTACATGGCGCTGATGTACGGGCCCGCCCGCCGGCCGTGCTGCCAGACCATCAGGGTATTGCCGCCCACGTCCAGGGTACCCTTGGTAACACCGACCATCAGCACCACCAGCGTCAGCAGCCACAACTGCGAGATGACCGGCACCAGCGCCAGCGCACCGGCCAGCGACAAGAGCACGATCAGCATCAGGCGATGGCCGCGCACGCGGTCGTACAGGCGGCCGCCTTGCAGCGAGCCGAGCAGGTTGCCCAGCGCGCGGGCGGTCAGCAGGAAGCTGATTTGGCTGATCGGGCTATGGGTGTGGGCCGCCAGTTGCGGCAGGGATGGCCCAAAAGCAGCTGTGACCAGTCCGGTCAGCACACCGATGCCAAAATAGGCCACCGTGGCCGGAACTCGGGAGGATTCGGGTACCACAACAGAAACGGGGGGAACGTCCGGGGGAAGAGGCGTTTCCACTGCCGCTCCGCGCTAGATGCGGGGAACCAGGTTGTTGAGGGCCTGCCTCCGCTTCTCGCAGCCGCAGTCCCGGCCGGTCACATTGCTATACAGATCGGCCAGTTTGTAGAGATGGGTAACATGGGTGAAATCGTAGACACGATCGCCCAGGCCTTTGCCAGATTTGAGACTCGTTGTGACCTTCACGGCGACACTCCTTGATAAAAAAGCTTGCCCGCCGGCGGGCCGCAGATTAGATCAGTTAGCTATCTTGAGTGCTACAGGTTACAGCCACTGGTCCAGAAATGCCAGCACTTCGGCCCGCATGGCCGCGGTTTCCGTGTGTCCAACGTCGAAACGGAGCAGCTTCCAGGCATCGGGCGCGCCGGCGGCGGAATACACCCGCCGTAATTCGGCATCTATCCGGTCCAGGCCGGCCGGCGGCGTCAAGCGGTCGTAGTTGCCGGCCAGGCTCAGGTGGGGTCTGGGTGCGATCAGTGCGTTGATGTCGGCGGTGGTGAAATGTTTGAGCAGGTTGGGCACGTAATAGTAAATCCCATGCCCATCCAGTCCCCGTGATTGTATAAGTGCATGATAATCCGTCAGGCAGCAAATGTCAATACACAGCCGCAAACGTGTGTCGAGCGCCGCCGTCCACCAGGCCATCGTGCTGCCCATCGACATGCCCAGGGTAGCCAGCCGGCCGGCGTCCACGTCGGGCCGCGAGACCAGGTAGTCGACGGCCCGCAGGCTGTCGAAGACCATCATGCCCCACATCACCTGGCCGGTCCAGAGCATGTGTTTGAAGATTTCGGACTCGCTGCGGCCGCGCCGTTCGCCAAAGGCCCAGGCGTCGATACATAGCGCGGCGTAACCGCGGGCGGTCAGCTCAAGCGCGTAGGCCGGCAAGCCGTTCGTCCAGTCGCCGCTCTCGAGCAGCTCCTGTTTGCCGGCGTGGTAGCGACCGCCGTGGGAGTGATTGTAGAGCACGGCCGGCCAGGGACCGCTGCCGGCACGCGGGGTGACGAAGTAAGCCGGCACGGGTTCGAAACCGTTCAGCGACAACAGCAGCTTTTCCAGGTGGAATCCTTCGTGCAACTCCTCGGCCACACGCCGGGCGGTCACCGGCCCACCGGCGGCGGGCAGATCACCCAACAGGGCCACAAGCTCCTGGCGGCGGGCGTCGGCTTGATTGGTCGTTTTGGCTGGCTCCATCTTCTCGTCCCGCGTTCGCTCCAAACAAAGGGCAGACCCAACCGGGTCTGCCCACTAACAGACGTGCGCTGGCTGGTTCAGCCCTTGAGCGACCCGGCCAACAGGCCACGCATAAAGAATCGTCCCAATACAATGTAGATGACCAGGGTCGGCAGGGCGGCGATGAGCGATCCGGCCATCTGCACGTTCCACTCGACCACCCAACTACCGGCCAGGTTGTTCAGGCCGACGGTAATCGGTTGCGTTTCCGGGTTGCCCACCAGGGTGACGGCGAAGAGAAAGTCGTTCCAGACGGACGTGAACTGCCAGATCATAACTACCACGAATCCGGGCAACGACAGCGGAAACAGGATGTAGCGGTAGATGCCAAAGATGTTGGCCCCGTCGATGCGCGACGCCTCCACCAGCTCGGTCGGGATGGCGACGTAGTAGTTGCGGAAGATGAGCGTGGTGATTGGGATGCCGTAGATGACGTGGGCCAGGATCAGTCCCGGAATGGTGCCGTACAGGCCCAGCATGTTCAATACCTGCACCAGCGGGATTAGGATGCTCTGGTAGGGAATGAACATGCCGAACAGGAGCAGGGTGAAAATCAAGTTAGAGCCTTTGAAGCGCCACTTGGCCAGCAAGTAGCCGTTAATGGAACCCAGCGTAGCCGACAGAATGGTGGCCGGGATGGTCAGCTTGAGGCTATTGAAGAAGTTCAACGACAGACCGCGATAACTGCCTTCGGCACTGCCGAACCAGGCCTGGCTGAAGCTGTGCAGGTTGAGACTGCTGGGCAGCGCCCACATATGGCGCAAGTCGACTTCAGCGAAACTCTTCAGGCCGGTCACCAGCAGCACGTAGACCGGCATCAGGTAGTAGACGGCGAAGAAAATCAGGGCCAGATAGACCAGCACGCGGCTAAGGCTGATACGGGGCCGGCTGACGGTTGGGTTAACGGAAGGTGCAGTGCTCATAGCTCAGCCTCCGTGCGCGTGGTGTGAATTAAGTAGGGCACAATCAGAAACGCCACCAGGATCAGCATCACCATTGCCACGCCGGAGCCGATGGCGAAGTGGTTGCCGCGGAAGGTGGTGTCCCACATGTAGTAGGCCGGCACGTCAGTGGCGAAACCCGGCCCGGGGCCGGTCATAGCCACCACCAGGTCGTAGATCTTGAGCGAAATATGGCCCAGGATGATCACAGCACTCAGGGTAACCGGCTTGAGCAACGGCAGCGTGATGCGGCGCAAGACCTGCCATTCGTTGGCGCCGTCCACCACCGCCGCCTCCTTAATTTCGTTGGGGATGGCGCGCAGGCCGGCCAGGTAGAGAGCCATTGTGTAGCCACTCATCTGCCAGGTAGCGGCCACCACGACTGAAATCATGGCAATGGCAACCCCGAACGTGGGCGTGGTTAGAAACCCGAGGCCGATATTGTTCAGGAACAAACCGACACTCGATTCAGCGTGGATGTACAACACAGTTGGATCGGTAAACCAACCCCAGTTGAGGAACCCCAACCCCATTTTCTCGAACAAGGAATTGACACCGGTGGCGCCCAACTCGACGCTGCCGGGATTGAGCAACCAGCGCCAGACCACGCCGGTGACGATGAAGGAGATTGCCATCGGAAAGAGGAAGATGCTACGGAAAAGTCCTTCGGCGCGCACACGCTGATCGATGAGGTAGGCCAGGAAAAAGCCGATGACCAGACAGCCAAGCAGAAAGAGAACGGTGAAGACCACCGTATTGCGCAGGTCGTATTGGAACCGCAGATTAGAAAACAGCTTGCGGTAGTTGGCCCAACCAACCAAACTGAAGTTGGGCAGCAGTTCGTTCCACTTGGTCAGGGAGACAAAGGCGGTGAAGGCGATAAAACCATAGACAAAAATCATGATTGCGATAGCTGAGGGCGCCAGGAGCAACTTGGACACAAGGCGTTCCCAGGATACTCGTCTCATTCTCCATCCCTCCGAAAACAGCGAGGTGGCCCGGTTTGGGCCACCTCGCTCTTCAATCATGGTCCTACATGCAGGTGCCGGCGTCGACACACGCTTGCTGCAGCGCGGTCTGAGCAGCCGCCACGTCACCCGAAGTGAGGTACAAGGCGACGATGTCCTTGTATTCGGTCAACCAAGACTCGATGGCTGCCGCACCGTGCACCATGCTGGGCACGATGGCATCCTGGCCCCAGTCGACCATGGCCGACTGCAGGTAGGCGTTGAACAGCGCCGGGTCGCAGTCGGTTCGGGCGCAGATGGAGCCCTTCTTCGGGTTGAAGGCTTCCTGGCCTTCCTTGGAGCCGCAGACCTTTAGCCAGTCAATCGCGTTCTCCATGTCGGGCGCCGCGGCCGGCAGCGCGAAGCTGTCGGACAGGGCCACGAAGGTGCCTTTGGTTCCGGGCGAGGGCGCCCAGCCGTAGCCGGTGTAGCCCTTGGAGGTGAACCAGCCGTCAGCCCAGTCGCCCATAATCATCATGCCGCCCTTGCCGCCGATCAGGTACTCGGCAGCGCCGTCCCAGGAGAGGGCCGGATGGTCGGTGTTAGCATACGACATCATGAGCTTGAGGTCTTCCAGAGACTGGGTCACGCCGGGGTCGTTCCAGGAAGTGTCGCCAGTCCACAGGCCCTTGTATTTTTCGGGACCAAGTTCGCCAGCCAGCAGGTCCTCGAATACTTGAGCGGCTTCCCAGCCACCGTTGGTGCCGATGACGAAGGGCACGATGCCAGCGGCCTGGAGGGTAGCGGCCACTTGCTTGAACTCATCCATGTTGGTCGGCGGGGTGACGCCGTTGGCCTCGAAGACGGCCTTGTCGTACCACATTACGTTGGAGCGATGGATGTTGACCGGAACGCCCCAGAAATGGCCCTCATAGTCGAGCAGGGTCATCAGGTCGGCCGGGAACACTTCAGCATATCCCTCAGCGGCGTACAGATCATCCAGCGGCTGGAGATATTCCATCGGGCTGTAGGTCTGGACTTCCTTGCCAGCATGCAGCTGGAAGGTGTCGGGCGGATCGCCGCCCAGCAGACGGGTCTTCAGCACTGCCTTAAAGTTGGTTCCGGCGCCGCCGGCCACGGTGGCGTTGACGATTTCCACATCCGGATACTTTTCGCTGTAGATGCGGAACATTTCATTGAGGCCTTCGGCCTCACCACCGGCGGTCCACCAGCTGCCGATTACCAGCTTGCCGGCTGCACCACCGGCGAAGAGCATTTCAGGCTTGGCCGGATCGTAGGTGGCCAGGAAGGCAGTGGCATCCGCCTCAGACGGCACACACAGTGTCTGGCCGACCTCAATAACGTCGGCATTGGCGATGCCGCTGAACATCTCGGGGTTGGCCTTGGCGGCGGCATTCTCCCAGTACATCAGGGCCGGCCAGGACAAAACGTTGCCGAAATACTTGTCGGCCAGCTTGGACAGTGAATCGTCCTTCTGGACGGTCACTTCCTCGGCGCAGGCCACGTCACCCTGGGCAAATGCAGCCATTGGCACAAGCATTGACAGAATCATCACGACTAACAGGAGACTAAACAGCTTCTTCATAAGGAACTCCTCCCCTTCGGTTTAACTGAAAAAACAGACGATTAACAAACCGAACAACCACTTTCTGCCAAACCTAACTATTGCCCCGATATCCTTCCTCCTTTCTGGTACACATCATCGGACTCAGTTTCCGGAAAAAGGTGCACCGCCGGCACAACACCAGCATAACGTGGCCGGCATCTATGACTGAACCGGTGGGGGTAGACTCGGCTGCTACCCACATATCACCGATCACGTCCATCGTCGTTTCGTCCCGCTGCTCCTACTGCGCGCAACGGAAGCCGAGCTCGTCGTTGGCGGTCACTTCGGCCACGGCGCAGTTGCGGTTGAAAGTTGTCACCTGGGGCTCTTCATCGAACCAACCGCCGCCCCGGGTGCTGCGGCATTGCTCTCCGTAATAGGGATCGTTAGCCGTGTTGCCCGGATAGGCTTGATACCAGCTATCGGTCCATTCCCACACATTGCCGCTCATGTCTTCCGCGCCGTAGGGGCTGGCGCCGGCGCTGAAGCTGCCGACGGCGGCTGTACCGCGCAGGCCGGTCTCTTTCACGTTGGCTTTGGTCGGATCCCACTCATTGCCCCAGGGGAAGGTGCGGGCATCGGTGCCGCGGGCGGCTTTTTCCCATTCGACCTCGGTCGGCAGGCGCTTGCCCAGCCATTCACAGTAGGCTTTGGCATCTTCCCAGATTACCTTGACCACCGGATGATTCTCCTTGCCATCGCCGGCGAAGTCGCGCCAGTTTTTGGCACTGCCCTCCTTCTCAGCATAGGTCTGGTAGCCGGTGGCGTCGGCAAAAGCGGCGTAATCGGCATTGGTGACCTCAAAGCGGTCAATCTTGAAGGCCGGGACATCGACCTCGTGGGCCGGCGCATCCTCCGGGTCGGCGTTATCGGCCCCCATAGTGAACGGGCCGGCGGGCACCTCGACCATGTCCTGGGTCACGTCGGCGACCGGCGCTTCGGTAGATGCCTCAGTCCCGGCACCGCTCTCACTCGTGGGCGCCGGGGTGGCCGTCGGCCTGGGCTTCGGCGTTGGCGGCGGTGGCGCCGGAGTATTGGTCGGCTTCAATTGGGCCTGGGTCGGCTCAGGCGGCGGCGTTTTGAACTCGATAGTCGGGCGGGCGCCCGTCTCTCCCCCGGAAGGCTGTTGGCCTGAGGGAGCGCCGCCGCCACAGGCGGCCGCCAACATCGCAACGCCTATCAAGATAACCATCAATTTCTTCATAGGTACATTTCTCCTCTCTTTATGTACAGATTGTCTCGTTGCTCCGGCTGTTACAGCCGGACCAATTGGCGGCCGTTGGCCACCGGAACAACAAGTGCGTGTTCAGGCATAGTGATTATCCGGTGCAAAATGGCGACGGCGGCGCCGAAAGCGCCGGCATCTTCACCCTGGGCGGATGCGGCGATCAATGTTGGTTGAACCGAACGAGCAACGCAGCGCTGGTCGACCAGTTTCTGGGCGGTTGGCAGGAGCCAGGGGTAAGCGATCGCAAGACGTCCGCCCAATATGACTCGTTCCGGATTGAAGGCGTTGATGAGATTGACAAGACCGACACCCAGGTAGTGACCGGTTTCATCCAATATCTGTAGTGCATCGGCATCGCCGGCGGCGGCCGCGTCGACCACGCCATTCAGCGTGATTTCCTGGCTGCGGTCTTGGGCTGCCTGCACCATACGGCTCTGGGGATGGCTGCGGACAATTTTGCGCGCCCGTTGGAGCACGGAGGGAATGCTGACCAGCATCTCCCAGCACCCATAATTGCCACAGCGGCAGCGCGGCCCACCCTCGACAACGGCCATGTGACCGAATTCGGCGGCAAAACCACCGGCGCCCACATAGGGACGGCCCCCGATGAAGACGCCGCCGCCGACACCAAATCCGATGGAAACGTAAATGAAGGTGCTGACGTCAACGGCCGCTCCCAGGTAGTATTCCCCCAGCGCGGACAGGTTGGCGTCGTTGTCGATCACCACCGGCAAACCCAGTGCCTCTGCTAGTGTATCACGCAGTGGAAATTCCTGCCAATCCAGATTGGGCGCAAAAACAACCGTACCGGAGTCGGTGTCGATCAATCCGGCCACGCCGGCGCCGACACCCAACACCAACAGGTGGCGCGCGGCAGCCACCTGCACCGCCTGCCGCGCCAGGTGCAATACCCGGTCGATTACCAGTTGGTAATCGCGGCCGCAAGCCTCAACGGGTTCGAGACGACGCCACAGTATTTTGCCCTGGAAATCGGTGAGGATAACGGCCACGAAATCGGGACTGATTTCCACGCCAATCATACATCCGGCGTCAGGATTGAGTTCCACCAGGATGGCCGGCCGCCCGGCATGGGACGATCGCTGGCCGGACTCGCGGACGAAGTTTTTATCCATCAACTCGTTGACCAGGCTGGAGACGGTGCGCGTCT
>CAZHBM010000085.1:0-11540 GCA_964529945.1 uncultured Anaerolineales bacterium
TAGCTGGCAATGACGCGGTGAATGTGTCCGGCTTCCGTGGCCGGAGCTTTCAAAAATTTCAACCGGGCCGGCACATTGAAGAACAAGTTTTCAACGCTGACGGACGTGCCGGCAGGTGCCCCCTGCGGCCCGCGCGATTTTTCGAGACCGCCCTCGATCTGTATTTTGAAGCCGGCCACGGGTCCTTGATCTTGGCTTGCGTCGCCGGTCTCCTCCTGAGTTGCCGGCCTGACTTTAGAAACCAGTGTCAACCGGGAAACCGAGGCGATAGAAGCCAGCGCCTCTCCGCGAAAGCCCAACGTCAGAATCCGCTCCAGGTCGTCGATGGAAGTCAATTTGCTGGTGGCGTGCCTGGCAAAGGCCAATGGAACCTCTTCTTCGGGAATGCCGCAGCCGTCATCTTCCACCCGGATGAGCTTTCGCCCGCCGTCCACAACGTAAACCCGGATGTTGCGCGCGCCGGCATCGACCGCGTTTTCCACCAGCTCTTTAACGACCGAAGCCGGCCGCTCGACCACTTCGCCGGCCGCAATCTTGGCTGCCACGTCGGCCGGCAACACTTTGATTGTCATACCCACACACTCCTCAAATACTCCCCGCCGCGCGCGGTCAACAGACCGTGGGCCTGTGGTTCCTGCCCGACGAGGCGCCAAATCTGGCGCTTGTCCGGGTTCATTATAGCATAGGACATTGGCTATACCAGTGAGCGATGGTTGATGGGTGTGTCCCAATGTCTTGGTATATGACCCCGTGAGCCGGTGGCTGGTCCTATCTCTTCGTACTACCCGATAATACGCACCTCTCACAAACATTATGTGAGCCGTCTCTCACGAGCCTGCCTGACGCCAAGAAAAATGTTTTCAAATACGCGTCCGCTTGCTCCTCTCGGATGGGTTGACTACAATACTGGCGACAGACCGAATCTCACTCGAACCGCCAAGGCTCAGAAGGTGAGAACGTAAGGGCGTCAACAATGACCAATCCTTTCAAACGGCGCACAATCTCCATTCGTAGAGTGACGACCTGGCTTGTGGCTGCTTCTCTTTTGATCGGTTGCAGCAGCACTGCTCTACCGCCGCTTCCGGACACGACCGAGAGCGGCGGCGATGACACGTTGCGGGTAGCCGTCCTGACTCCGATGACGGGCGAGTTGGCGACTTTTGGTGAGACGGTTCGCGACGGTGTTGAGTTGGCCCTCGATTTATGGAATGCCCGCGGCGGCGTGAACGGCCGGCAGGTCGAGTGGATCCTGGCAGACACCGAATGTGACCCCGCCGCTGCCAGGCAAGTATCGGAACAAGTGATTGATGAGGGTGTCGATTTCTTGGTAGGGGGGCTGTGTTCGGGCAGCGCTATCGCCGTGGCCAGCGTGGCCCAAGAGCGACAGGCGCTGTTTGTGGCGGTAGCTGCCACGCATCCGCTGGTGACTGTTGACGGGCAAGGCACGACGCGGCGCCTGGTTTTCAGAACGGCCTACGAATACACCTATCAGGCGGCGGCAGCCGCCAGTTTTGCCCTCGCAGAGCGCGCGGCGTCGCAGGCACTGATAATTGCCGATCCGGCCGATGCCTTTGAAAGGCAAGCATCGGCGGTGTTCGCTGTCGACTTTGCCGCGCAAGGCGGCCGGGTCGCTTCCCTGGATCCACAATCTTTGGAACCGGAACAGGTGGCATTGGCGCTGGACCAGTTCGACCAGAGGCAGCCTATTGTTGTGTACGTTCCCGGTGATCCGGCGGTGGCGGTGCCGGTTTTGTCCGTGCTGGCCGGTTCGATTGTCCTCGGCAGCGATGTTTGGCAACGAACCGAGGCGGACTTGAACCTGCTTAACGGCGCCTATGTTACCGATCACTACACGCCTGAAATCCCAGACGATTTTGCCCGTGCCTGGGCTTCCCAGTATCAAAACGCTTTCGCCCAACAACCTGAGACGTTGTCCGTGCTGGGATACGATTCGGCCAATCTGTTGCTGTCGGCAATCGATGCCGCGCAAAGCCAGGCACCTCAGACTGTTGCTCATTGGATCGAGACGAATCCCTACCGCGGTGTGGTGGGAACGTGGCGCTATGATGACCGGCACAACCCGTTGAAAGATGTGATTTTGCTCCAAGTCCAGGATGGGGGGTTTGAGTTTGCGGGCAGAATTTCGTTGATCGACCTGGTCGAATAAGGTGAGGCGCGGCCGTTAAGTAAATCCGTACCCGGGTCGTGTCACGGCTGACTTTTTCCGTGGGCCGGATCAAGCGTTTCTATGGTTTCTACTGCGTGCGAAGATCGTTCTCCGGGGCGGCATTTGTTTGTCCGGCCTACATTCCTTCAACCAGGAAGGCAGATTATGAAAAAGACTTTGGTTATCCTCGCTCTGGCGTTGTCTGCGGCTCTAATGGCCGGCTGCAGCGCGTCGGAGATCACGCCTGAGGCGGCACCGCAAGCCAGCCCAACCGAAGAGACGCAACCGGCAATGCTGGATACCCCCACACCGGTAACCCTGGCCACCCCAACTCCCAAACCGGCACCACCAACCCCAACCCCACGCCCGCCAAGCCCCACCCCGGCCGAAAGCGATACCGTTGCGTCTAGCGCACCGTCGGTGACCGATAGAATGATCGAAATCCCGGCCGGCCCATTCATTATGGGCAGTGACGGCGGCGATGCCGAAGACCAGCCGGCCCATTCAGTGACCCTGCCGGCCTACGAAATCGACCAGTTCGAGGTTACCAATGCCGACTTCGCCGCTTTCGTGGCCGCTACCGGCTACCAGACCTACGCTGAAAAACAAGGTTACAGCAGTTGGCGTGACGAATGGCAGGCAGGAGTCGAGGACAGCCATCCGGTAGTGATCGTTACCTGGGACGACGCGGTTGCCTACTGCCAGTGGCTGGGCAAACGGTTACCCAGTGAGGCCGAATGGGAAAAGGCCGCCCGGGGAGATGACGGGCGCACGTTCCCCTGGGGGAATGAGTGGGACCCCGACAAAGCCAATGTCAAAGAAACCGGCTTGCGTGGGACGGCCGCCGTGGGCAGCTTTGGGGAAGGGGCCAGCCCCTACGGCGTGGAGGATATGGCCGGCAACGTCTGGGAATGGACGGCCGACTGGTACCAGCCCTATCCGGGCAACAGCGTGCCGGACAACTACTATGGTGAAACCTTCAAGGTTACCCGTGGTGGCGGTTGGTTCGACGAGCAGGCCCAGGTGACCACCTTCAACCGCAATGCCGCCGACCCTGGCAAAACCGCCAACGACGATCTGGGGTTTAGGTGCGTTCGTTGATGCGTGGTAAAGAGACGCGAATTGACGCCTGAGATTCTACTGAAAAAAGGCCGGTTGACAAATATGAAATTCTCCCCTATAATTCGCGTTTAATTAAGCTATAATGATAAATTCTTCATCGGAAAGGCTGTGATTGCCGCATAGCCTGCCGGAGTTGGTACCCGTGCAAGTAGATAATCAGCGATTAGACCACTTGCCGGGCTGCCGGGAACCGGCAATACGTTGCCCAGTGGCTTGAGTTGCATCGACGCCAGTGCAAAATCTACCTCTTAAGCTTTCGTCCACCGTCTATTGTTGCCAGACTACAGGTAGATGACACTGTGCATTAGCTGCGAAATGTAGTTCGACCTGATATTCTTTGGCCTGCAGGTACCGGTGGTAGTCCTTTTTCGCCCATAGTTGGTCAGCGTCGACCCCCGTTCCCTATATCGGGATGGCTGTCTGTCGGGATGGTGATTGATGTCTCCCTCTGGCCCGGCCGGCGAAAGTGCGAGTGCTTTCGCTCAATTGAATAAGTGCTCCGGACAGTAAGCTTCCGGACCGTTTGGGACACAGTTGCTTTGGTAGTAAACGCAATGAGGCGGGATCGACCAATCACCCGCCTTTGTTTTTCTTAGATTCTACTTCTTGAGGGGGACAACTGCATGGCAGCATCCAGTGAAACTCAGACTCGTGCCGGCCCTGCTATTCGTTTTTCGGTAGGGCGTCTCGTCACTTGGTTGGTCGGCATCGGCGTACTGGCCCTGGTTGTGTGGCGTGTCGGTGGCACGCTGCAACAAGGCAAGTACGGTATCGACGTTTGGATCTTACAGGTGATCAACGGTACTGTGCAAGGCTCAATGTATGCACTCATCGCGTTGGGCTACACCTTGGTGTACGGTATCCTGTTTATGATCAACTTCGCTCACGGTGAGATCTTCATGATCGGGGCGATGGCCGGTTATTTTACTCTGACCGGGTTCAATGATTCCGGCCTCCTCGAAGCCAATCCTCTGCTGGCCGTGCTGATAACCTTCTTTGTCGGCATGTTGGCCCCTCTGATCGCCGGCGTCCTTTTGGAGCGGATAGCATACCGGCCCTTGCGCCGGGCGCCCCGCCTGGTGCCTTTGATCAGCGCGATCGGCGCTTCTTTCTTCCTGCAGCAGGCAGCGCGACTGCTGTTTGGCATCCGCCTCAAGGTATATCCAACAGTCAAGATGCTTTCCGGCGCCTGGGAGATACCCGTCGGCGATGGCCGCGTGATGCGCATCCAGCATATGGGCGTTGCCATCATCGTGATCACCGTACTTCTGATGCTCGGGCTTTACATGTTGGTGCGTTATACCAAGCTGGGTAAGGCCATGCGAGCCGTTGCAGAAGATAAGGATACGGCCGCCTTGATGGGCATCGACGTGAATTGGGTCATTATGGCCACCTTTGCCATTGGCTCGGCCCTGGCCGGGGCCGCCGGCGTTATGTGGGGATTGTGGTACAAACAGGTAATCCACACGGTCGGCTTCATTCCTGGTATCAAGGCCTTCACGGCGGCAGTCCTGGGAGGCATTGGCAACGTACCGGGTGCTATGCTGGGAGGGCTTTTCCTGGGGCTGGTGGAAGCGATTGCGCCGACTGCTCTGGACATTAGTACCCAGTTAAAGGATGTGATTTCCTTTGGTCTACTCGTCATCGTTCTTATTTTCCGACCTTCGGGCCTATTGGGTGAAGTCCTGTCGGAAAAGAAAGCTTAAGGGGTGACGATGCAACAAAAAACACTTGTAGTTTTGCGTTCAGGTTTTCGCAGTGGGCTTATCACGGGGATTGTATCTATTTTTATCACCTTGATAGGTATGCTGCAGTCTTTCGCTGCTCGCCACCTGGTGGGTGACATTACTTTCACAATGGTGATCGTTGCCGGGTTGGGATTTGGAGCCGGTTATATGGGCGTTCGCCAGGCCCGAGAGTGCGCCAACCGCCCGGCATTGAAATTGTTGGCGGGTGCCGTTTCCGGGTTGGTGACGGGCATTATGCTGGCCTTGCTGCTCGTCCTGGCCGGCAATGTCGACATGCGTAACGTGTTGGTGAATGTTACCCCGGAGCTGGTAGCGGCTATGTCCTTCAATTCGGGCGTAGCCACGGGCAGCGTGGTATTGATTGTTCTGTTCCTGGTCACGTCGGTGTTGGCCGTCCTATTTGGGCTTGCTCCCAAACATCTTAGCCAACCTATTCTTCGAGGTGTCACATGGGTATTGTTGGTCGGCCTATTCTGGGAAGTTTTGACCAAGTTGGACATCACCCGCTGGTTCCTTGAAACAGTGGGTTGGAAAGCTCCCAAGGTTTTGACACCTGTAGGGGCGATTATCCTGTTTGTCGCGGTAGCCCTTTTAACCTATTTTGGATCGACCATCAAGGAAACCTGGAATCGCCGGCGCGAGGTGAGGTCATCCACCGCGATCAGCGTTTGGCGTTGGGTTAGCATCATCGTGATCGTCGTCGTGCTGGTCTTTTTGCCTCAGGCGGTCGGGCTTTTCTGGTCGCAGACCCTGACCACGATCGGTTTGTTCACCCTTATGGGGTTGGGTTTGAACATTGTGGTTGGCATGGCCGGCCTGCTCGACTTGGGTTACGTCGCCTTTTACGCCATCGGTGCCTACACGATGGCTCTGTTCTCGTCCCCAGCTTCGTCTCTGGCGGTTGCCTGGCCGTTCTGGATTGCCCTTCCGCTGGCGTTGATTGCAGCGGCCACTGGTGGCATTTTGTTGGGTATCCCAGTGCTACGTCTGCGGGGAGACTATCTGGCGATCGTAACGCTCGGTTTTGGCGAAATCATTCGCGTCTTGCTGCAATCAGATATGCTCAAGCCTTATCTGGGCGGCCCGCAGGGTATCTTGGAGACTCCCTCACCGGTCTTCTTCGGTCAGGCGCTGGACGACCCCCGGTATCTATATTATCTGATTCTCGCCGCATGTTTGTTTGTCGCGTTCCTCTCGACCCGGCTTTCCAATTCGCGAATTGGGCGTGCCTGGGTGGCCATGCGCGAAGATGAAGACGTGGCCCAGGCGATGGGCATTAACTTGGTCGTCTCCAAACTGATGGCGTTTGCAACCGGCGCAGCCTTTGCGGGCGTCGGCGGTGCGATTTTTGCCGCTCGCCAGGGAGCCATTTTCCCGGCCGACTTCACCATCTTCATATCCATCAACGTGCTGTGTTTGATCATCATTGGTGGCCTGGCCAGCACGCCCGGCGTAGTGGTTGGTGCTTTGTTCCTGATAGGCCTGCCGGAGGTGTTGAGAGAAGTAGACGAGTATCGTATCCTGGCTTATGGAGCCGGTTTGGTCATTATGATGATTGTCAAACCTGAAGGTCTGCTGCCGTCAGCGCGCCGCCGTATGGAATTGCACCAAGAACAGCAACTGCGACAGGCGGAAGCTGCGTGCAATGGAAGCGGGGAGTAGGGAGCACGTTATGGCAATCCTTGAAGCTAGGCAAGTAACCAAACGATTTGGCGGATTGACCGCCGTCAGCAGCGTTGATTTCGAATTGCAGCAGGGCGCGATTGCCAGCATCATCGGCCCCAATGGCGCCGGCAAGACCACGTTTTTCAACTGCATCACCGGTTTCTACAAAGTGGACGGGGGAGATCTGATATTCAATGATCGGACGCTGGTCGGTCTGCGGCCGGATCAAATCACTGCCTTGGGCATTGCGCGGACGTACCAGAACATCCGCCTGTTCGCCAACATGACCGCGCTGGAAAACATTCTGGTCGGGATGCATTCGCGGCTTAAGGCAGGCATGTTCGGCTCGATCGTGCGCGCCCCGCGGACTGTTACGGAGGAAACCGAAGCGGTGCGGGAAGGCTCGGAGATTCTCAGATTCGTCGGGCTGCAAGGGCGAGGCGATGAACTGGCCAGCAATTTGCCATACGGCGCCCAGCGCCGGTTGGAAATCGCCCGGGCACTGGCCAGCCAGCCCAAGCTCCTGCTGTTGGACGAGCCGACTGCCGGTATGAATCCTCAAGAGACGCAGGAATTGATGGACTTCATCAGCCTGTTGCGTTCTGACCTGGGCTTGACGATCCTGTTGATTGAGCACGATATGCGCCTGGTAATGGGGATTTCCGACCGGGTGACGGTGCTGGATTACGGTGAAAAGATTGCCGAAGGCACGCCGGCGCAGATTCAAGTTGATGAGCGGGTCATTCAGGCTTATCTCGGTGGCGGAGGCGATGGCGATGGCGCTGCTTGAAGTTGATAATATTCACACTTATTATGGAAATATTCATGCGCTTAAGGGTGTGACTATTCACGTTGACAAAGGCGAAATTGTGACGCTGGTCGGCGCCAACGGCGCCGGAAAAAGCACGACGTTGAATACCATTTGCGGTATTCTCAAGCCTCGCGTTGGAGAGATCCGGCTGGAGGGCGAGTCGCTTAACGACGTGCCGCCGCACAAGATCGCCGGTATGGGCATTGCCCAATCGCCGGAGGGGCGGCGCATATTTGGCCGTTTGACAGTGACCGAGAACCTTGAAATGGGTGCTTTCACCCGCTCCGACAAGGTGGGCATCAAAAGCGATATGGAACGGGTATTTAACCTATTCCCACGCCTTGAGGAACGGGCGCGCCAGTTAGGTGGCACTCTCTCTGGTGGCGAGCAGCAGATGTTGGCCATAGCCAGAGCGCTGATGGCCAAGCCGCGGCTGATCTTGCTGGATGAACCTTCTATGGGCTTGGCGCCCATCCTGGTTCAGGAAATTTTCTCAATTATTGAAGAGATCAATCAGCAGGGAACCACGATCTTGTTGGTTGAGCAGAATGCGAACATGGCCCTCAAAGTCGCCGATCACGGCTATGTGCTGGAGACGGGCAAGGTGGCGCTGGAAGGCACCGCCGCTCAGTTGTTGGCCAATTCCAAGGTCAAGGAGATCTATTTGGGTGAAGGCGGCTAGTAGCCGGCAGTCCCTCTTGAGGCGCCCAAAAAAGGGTTTGACAGTCGTTTTAGCACTGTGTATACTTGTTTTTCATCCGATAAGATGGCTCTACAGCTGTGAAATTGAATAGATTAGTTATGGTCCTTTTTCGGGAGGAGGTGGTGCGCATTAAATCTGGCAGGTGGTTTACTGTAAGCAAGATAACTCACAGTTATAGTAAGATTCCTGTAAGGTAGGAGGAGAAACAGTACTATGAAGAAGACAAGTCTGTTTGTATTGTTGTCTGTCTTGGTGCTGGTGAGTATGGTTGCAGCGCAGTGCCAGCAACCGACACCCACAGCAACTCAGGCCCCGGCCACCGAGGCAGCAGCTACAGAAGCCGCAGCGACAGAAGCGGCGCCAACCAAAGCACCGGTGTCCGGTGCCCCAGAAGATGAATGGGGTGTCGTCACGATTCCCGCGGGCGACCCGATCCGAGTTGGCTTTGCGGCCGCTCTGAGTGGCGCCGGCGTAGACGTGCTGGGTATCGACGAGCAGCGCGGTGCCGAGTTGGCCATCGCTGACCGCCCCGAAATCGTGGGACGCCAGGTCGAGTTGGTGGTTGAGGATTCGCTCTGTTCCGGTGAAGGTGGTACATCGGTCGCCAACAAGTTTGTGTCCGATCCTACCATCACGGCAGTGGTTGGGCACATGTGCTCGAGTTCCTCGATCGCTGCTTCGGACATCTATGAGAAGGCCCACTACACGATGGTCTCGCCCAGCTCGACGGCGGTGGTTTTCACCGCTCGCGGGTTGGCCGCAACCAACCGTGTGTGCTGGAGTGACGCTATCCAGGGTCCCGCAGCCGCCAAGTTTGCATACGACGAGTTGGGCGTACGCAAGCTGGCCACCATCCACGATGGTAGCCCCTACGGTGAGGGACTGGTAAATGAAATGGCTACTGCCTTCCAGGCTATGGGGGGCGAAGTGGTGTCTAAGGAAGCAGTGTCCGTTGGCGATACGGATATGCGCCCTGTGTTGACCAAGATCGGCGCCGAGACCCCCGACATGATCTATTTCGGTGGCTTCGTGGCTGAAGGCTCTTTCCTGGCAACCCAGCGTTACGACGTTGGTATGGGTGACGTGATCTTTATGGGCGCCGACGGCATCAAGGCCGACGACTACCTGTCTGCTGCCGGCGACGCGGCCGAGGGAACGTTTGCCAGCGCAGCCGATGTCGGCGAAGCCGGCCCCGGCCTGGCAGCCTTCATGCAAAAATACGCTGAGAAATATGGCGAGGAGCCGCCCGCTCCGTTCCATGCCCATGCCTACGATGCCGTGAATGTTATCTTGAACGCCATAGAGAAGGTCGGCGTGGAAGATGCCGATGGCAACCTGTATATCGGCCGCAAGGCTTTGAACGAGGCTGTTCGCGGCACCAAGGATATGCAGGGCCTGTCGGGTGTCATCACTTGCGATGCCAACGGTAACTGCGGTACCGGTACCGTTGCCATTTCCAAGGTCGTCGACGGTGCATTCGTCGTCGTCAGCCCTGTGCCTGAAGCCGCTCCGGCAGAAGAAGGCGGAGAAGGCGCAATGGCATTGGGGACGATCCGTGTCGGCACCAACGCCGAATACCCGCCGTTTGAGTCTGTGGACGACGCCGGTGAGATTGTGGGCTTCGACCCTGACCTGGTTAAGGCGATTGCCGCCGAGGCCGGGTTCGACGTCGAGTTCGTGAACACGCGCTGGGACGGCATCTTCGTGGCTTTGGCCAGCGGCGAGTTTGACGCCGTCGCTTCGGCTGCTACCATCACCGAAGAGCGCAAGCAGACCGTTGACTTTAGCGACCCGTACTTCAATGCCGGCCAGGTCTTGGCGGTGAAGAAGGGTAGCGACATCAAGACGATTGCCGATCTGGATGGTAAGCGTGTCGGTGTCCAGTTGGGCACGACCGGTGACATCTGGTCGACCGACAACACCAAGGCCGAAGTCGTTCGCTACGACGAAATCACCTTGGCGTTCCAGGCCTTGGCTCAGGGCGACGTGGATGCGATCATCAACGACCTGCCCGTCTCGGCCGACATCATCGCGGCCAACCCTGAAATGGATGCCGAGATCATCGGCGATGCTTTGACCGATGAGTTCTACGGCATTGCCGTGAACAAGGACCGCCCCGACCTTTTGGCAGCTATCAACCAAGGCTTGCAGGCAATCAGGGACTCGGGCGAATACGATCAGATCTACCAGAAGTGGTTGGGCACTGCTCCGCCTTCGTCTGGTGAGGCCGCTGCACCAATGGACGAGGCCTGTGCCTATGGCGGTGAGTTCAAGTCGATCGAGGCCGTCGATCCGTTGACGGTCAAATTCGACCTGTGCTACCCGGACGTGGCTTTCCTGTCCAAGATGGCCTTCACTGCGTTCAACATCCATCCGTCTGAGCAGATGAATGCAGAACAGGGCACCGGCGCGTTGTTGGATGCGCCCATCGGAACCGGCCCCTACAAATTGGACGTCTGGAACCGTGGTGACAGCATCGTGTTCAAGCGCTTCGAGAACTACTGGGGCGATCCCGCCAAGACGGAAACGGTAATCTTCCGCTGGAGCCCTGAGTCTGCGCAGCGTGCTTTGGAGCTGGAAGCCGGTACGGTGGACGGAATCGACAACCCGGCCCCGGATGACTTCAGCACGCTCTCCAATGACCCGATGCTAACGCTCTATCCTCGTGAAGGTTTGAACGTCTTCTACCTGGGTATGACCAACTTCTACCCGCCGTTCGACAACGAAATGGTGCGCCAGGCCGTCGCTATGGGTATTGACCGCGAGCGTATCGTGGACAACTTCTACCCGCCCGGATCAGTCGTTGCCAGCCACTTCACCCCGTGCTCCATTCCGGGTGGATGTGTCGGTCCCGACTGGTACGAGTTCGATCCTGTGGCGGCCCGCCAGATGCTGGCAGATGCCGGCTATCCGGATGGCTTCGATACCACCATCACCTATCGTGACGTCGTGCGCGGCTACCTGCCCGAACCGGGTGTGGTGGCGCAGGACCTGCAGGCTCAGTTGAAGGAAAACCTGGGCATCAACGCGGAAATCGTGGTGATGGAATCCGGTGCCTTCCTGGATGCCGCCGACTCCGGCAAGATCGAAGGGTTCCACATGTTGGGTTGGGGTGCTGACTATCCCGATCAGACCAACTTCCTGGACTACCATTTCGGTAAGGGCGCAACCAAGCAGTTCGGTGATGGCTTCCCCGGCGAGATCTGCGGGTTCCGGCAGGTCACCGTTCTCTTCGAGGGTGTCGTCTTTGAGCCACGTGAGGTCGAGCCGGTAGTCCCGAGCCTGAATCTCTTTGAGGGTGAAGCGTCGGAACCGTCCCTCCGC
>CAZHBM010000086.1:0-11210 GCA_964529945.1 uncultured Anaerolineales bacterium
GCCCCACCAAGATTCTACTATTTCTTGCCTATCATGCGTTTCTGATGACCGGCGGTAAAAGCAATAGAGTCTTCGGACATGAGACAGGGGGACAACACTGGCGTTGTCCCCCTGTCGTACTTCCAGCACCATGTTCAATTTGGCCGACAGTGAAAATGGCTGAACTACGCGTTATGACCGATTGACAAGTCCGGTTTCAATCGTCGTCGCCGGTTTTCTCTTCCGGCGCCAATTCCTCCCGGTCGCGGATCTCGTTGATGTAGTTGTGGATGGTGAAACGGGTGACACCCAGGAAGGACGCCACGGTCGGGATCGCCTTGCGCAGCTCCAGCATACCGACCTCATCCAGGAACTGCACCACGCGCAGGCGATCGCCCTTGGTCATCTGGGAAACCGGTTTGCCCGTCATCCCGATGGCTTTTTCCAGGTTCGTCTCCAGCATCTCCGGCGCATCGCTCAGAAAAGCGTCGTGGAAGGTATACGCCTCGTCGGGGTCGGCCAGGCTCTCCAGGGTCTGCCGGAAGGCCACAAATGGGCTGGTGTCGAAATTGACCTCGAGGCAGACAATGGCCCGGCCGGTTTCGTCGTGCACGAAAGACAGCGCCGTGCGCACAGTCTTGCCGTCGCGGGTGCGGGTGACGAAATGATGGTTGGTGTCTGTTTGGCCCGAGTGGACCAGTGACAGTCCCCAGGAAGTAAGGCAGCCTCCCTTTTGTCTGCCGGTGACGCTGCCCATTATCCACACTATGGAGTGCTCCATATCTTCCAGGTCGTGAATGACCACTTCGCATTGAGGGCCGACTGTGCGGCAGGTTGCGTCCCCCAGGTTGGCAAGATTAGCGATCCAATGTGCCTTTGCGGTTTCGTCCATGAACGCCGTCCCAAGAACAAGTCGAAGGGAAATTCAACAGAATGTAAAAATATAGGGCAATTTTCACCCAACTGTTGACAAAAAAAGCGGTGCATGTTATTCTAACGGCCGTATTGCCACGCCCGGGATCTGCCCGCAGAACGCATTATACCACAAGCCAGGCTCGAAGTGCAGTGCTCCGCCGGGAAGGTGTGTCTTAAATTTTTGGCAAGAGAAATTGGACCGAGCCAAGGCCTGGCTGCGAAGCAGGTTCGTGAGAGACCACTCACTTTATGTTTTAAGAAGCGTATAGGATCAGATAGTCTAAATTATTCTTGTGGCTGGAATGTCCTCCACCCACAAGACAAACCAAAGAGATAAAAACGGTCGCCGACTCTTTTGGTCATCTACCAAGAAAATGGGACACACCCGCCGGGAGCGCCGTTGAGTGTCCATCGACACTCAACGGCGTCTGAACCTGGCGCGGATGTAGGTGCGGCAGTGCGCTATTCGGAGAAAGACTACCCCGGACGCAGATCAGCAGGTAAAGGAAAAAAGTGGAATCCAAGTCACGACTAAACAACAAAATCTTGCCGGCTTTTTCCGTCCAGGCGGATCGGGACGACGGGCAGGATATTGTCGAATTTATTCTGAATGGTGAACCGGTTGTGGTGCAGAGCCAACCTACGCGGACGCTGTTGGAGGTACTGCGTGACCAGCTCGGCCTGACGGGGACCAAGCAGGGTTGTGACATGGAGGGCGAGTGCGGCGCCTGCACGGTGCTGTTGGACGGCCAACCCATTCGTTCGTGCCTGTGCCCGGTAAAAAAAGTCGAGGGGCGTTCGGTGGTGACAATCGAGGGGCTGGCAACCGCCAACCCCGCCGGCGTCGTCGATTCTCAGTTGCACGAAATCCAGTCGGCCTTCATCGAGACCGGGGCGGTGCAGTGTGGTTTCTGCGCTCCGGGAATGATCCTGACTGCCAAGGCGTTGCTGGACGAGACGCCGGATCCGGACCGCGAACAGGTGGTGAGCGCGCTGGAGGGCAATCTCTGCCGCTGCGCGGGCTACGGCCAGATCATCGAGGCGGTGAATCTGGCTTCCGGGAGGTTGCGAGAAGGGGGCGTGCCGGGTGTCCCGGCGGCGGCCGATACGGTCGGCTTGGACGACCGGCGGGCCGACGCGAGAGAAAAAGTGACCGGGCAACTGCAGTACGTCGAAGACATCCCCGTTCCGGGTATCCTCTCCATCGCCACCTATCGCAGCCCGTTTCACCACGCCCGCCTGGTGGCCCTGGACACTTCGGAGGCCGAGCAATTGCCGGGCGTGGTACGCGTGCTGAGTGCTGAAGAGATCCCCGGCACGAACAATTTCTCGGAATACAGTCCGGACGAACACTTGCTGGTACCGGTTGGCGAACGGGTAAGGAGCAAGGGCGACCCGATTGCTCTGGTTATCGGCAATACGCCCGAGGACGCCAGGCAGGGCGCAGCCAGCATTCACGCCGAATTCGAGGAGCTGCCGTCCAATCTTGAAATGACTTCTGCTCTGAGACCGGGCGCCTTTCCCATTCACGGCACCAACAACGTGCTCAGTGTGGCCTCGGTCAGCCAGGGCGACGTGGCGACAGAACTGGCCAACTCCGACAGGCGCATCTCGGTGCGCTATCAGACTGCCTACGTTGAACACGCGGCGATGGAACGCGAATCGGCCTTGGGCAGTATCGACGAGGCCGGGCGGATCACGGTCGAAGCCGGCAATCACGAGCCGCATTGGCAGCAGCGTTTTATCGCCCGTATCCTGGACCTGGAAACCGACCGGGTGCGGGTGGTCACCCCGCCGACGGGCGGCTCGTTTGGCGGCCGGCAGGATCCGTGGCCGCTGGCGGCGACAGCACTGGCCGTCTACTGGCTGCGCCGGCCGGTGCGCCTGGTCTACTCGCGTCAGGAGTCCTTCCAGGCCTCGCCCAAGCGACATCCTTATGAATTGGACATGGAGATCGGGGCAACAGCGGCCGGCGGCCTGACCGGATTGCGGGTCCGCATCCTGGCCAATACCGGCGCCTACGATTCGGACGGCCGTTACGTGGCCGGCCACGCTGTGGCAACGGTCGGCGGCCCGTACCGCTGGGGTTCGGCGGACGTGTTGGCCAAGACGGTGTACACCAACGGCACCAAGTCGGGCCAGATGCGCGGCTTTGGCGCGCCGCAGGCGGCCTTCGGCCTCGAATGCGCGCTGGATGAATTGGCGCAGAAATTGGGCGTGGACCCGCTGGCCTTCCGGCAACTGAACGTGCTCGAGCCCGCCAGCGTGTCTTACCTGGGATACCGGCCGGCCGACTCTCTGGGCTACGTCGAGGTATTGGAGGCCATCAAGCCGGCCTACCGGCGCATGCTGGACGAGGTACAAGCCTTCAACCTGGCCCACAGTGATGGTCGGATGGTCAAGGGCGCCGGGCTGGCAGGTATGTGGTATCGTTTCGGCAAGTACGGCGCTTTGCGTGTGGAAGCGCACGCCGAACTGGCGGCGGACGGGCATTTTGTGATCTACTGCTCGGCGCCGGATTACGGGCAGGGCATCACGACGGTGATGAGCCAATTGGCGGCCGAGACCCTGGGCGTCAGCCGCGACGTGATCGAAGTCGTCAATGCCGATACGGCCAGAACGCCCGACAGCGATATGCCTGGTGCGTCGCGAATGACTTACTGGCTGGGGAGGGCGGTGTGTATTGCCGCCGGCGAACTGCGCTCGAGAATAGAAAGGGCGGCGGCAGACCTGCTGGACTGTGACCCCCAGTCAATCGAAATGGACGATGCCGGCCTGCGACGGCGGGACGGTGGCAGCACCAGTGTGGGCAGAGAAACGGTGGCGCGCCTGTGGAAAGCCGGGGGGCAGAGTTGCCGGGTGATTGGGTTGTCTGATCTGGACGAACTCTTTCCTGACCGGAACGGGAGTGAGCCTTCGCCGCACTTCGTTACCGGGGCACACCTGGCCCAGGTGACGCTTGACCGGCTGACAGGCCGGGTGACGGTGGACCGCATGGTGGCGGCTCACGACGTGGGGCGGGTGATCAATCGCCGGGATGCCCGCGGGCAAATCGAAGGCGCGGTCATGATGGGCCTGGGCGCGGCGCTGATGGAGGAGTACGACCCCGAAACCACCTCCGGCTTCCAGGACTATTATCTGCCGACCATCAAATCAGCGCCCGAGATCGAGACAATCCTGGTCGAGGTACCGAGTTGTCACGGGCCGTTGGGCGCCAAGGCGCTGGGTGAAGCGCCGGTGCTGCCGGCGACTCCGGCCATCATCAACGCCATCTCGCGCGCGGCCGGGGTGCGCATCCGCGAGATACCGGCGACCAGCGAGCGCATTTTGCGGGCCATGCGGGCCGGATCAGTGGGCGGCGATGCCCACGCTGGGCAACCCGCCCGGCGCGGCGATTTTTGAGAGACCGGTAAGGGGATGTTGTTGGGTGACAGAATACGTATTTCCGCAAACGATCGCTGAGACAGTCGACACTCTCGACCAGTACGCTGGCGCGGCGCAGATTATCGCCGGCGGCACCGACCTGCTGCCGGACATGCGCCGCAAACGTCACAGCCCTCTGTGCCTTGTGGATATTAGCCGCGTGCCGGCGTTGAGCGAGATAGAAATCCTGGACGAGACGGTGACCGTCGGCGCCGCGGTCACCTTTTCCAGGCTGAAGGCGCACCCGGTTTTCAAAGAGCGTGTGCCGGCGCTGGCCTCGGCCGCCGGTTCGGTAGGGGCGTGGGCCATCCAGACTGTGGCGACCTGGGCCGGGAACATCGTCCAGGCGATGCCGGGCGCCGACGGGGCCATTGTGGCCCTGGCGCTGGAGGTGGAGGCACGGGTGGTGGACCACCGCGGCGAGTGGTGGGTGCCGGTGGAAAGGCTTTTCGCCGGAGCCGGCGTTTCTGCCATCGATTCGTCGCGCCAGCTCGTCAGTCACCTGCGCTTCAGGCTGCCGCCGTTGGCCGGCGGTGGCACCGGCTGGCAAAGAATGGGCCGCCGGGGATCACTTGAGTTGCCGGTGCTGAATTGTGCGGCAAAAGTCTGCCTGAACCTTGCCGGTCAGTTCGAGCAGGTGACCATCGGATTGGGACCGGTCGCGCCGCGTCCCTATCGCGCGCGGGAGGCCGAGCTGTTCCTTTTGGGCAAGGCGGCGACGCAAGCGATATTGGCTGAGGCGGGTGAGGTGGCCCGTTCGGAGTCCAACCCTCGCTCCAGCGCCGCGCGCGCCTCCCGCGCCTACAGGCTGGAAGTCATTCCCGTTCTGGTTGCCGACACCCTGACGATGGCCGTACAGCGTGCCAAGGCGACTTTTCCCCAAACGACGCCTGCAAAAGAATAAAGGGTCCCCGAGAGGGACCCTTTTCGTTTTTCTCCTGCCCGGGCAACTATGCAGTGGCCCATTCGTGAGGGGATATGTCGCATTCTTTTCAGAAGACCAGGTGAACCGGCGTCAATTCTACGCGCTTCTTAATAAGTTGGGTGAGTCGTCTCCCTCATGCCTGTTTGGTGGCCAAGTTTTGGCACGGTCCAATTTCCCCAACAATAGATTTGGGACAGACCCTCAGTCGGTGTTCAAGATGTAGGTGATTTCGTCCTTGACGCCGGCCGGCAGAGGTGCGGGCCGGTGACTGTCGATGATGTGAAGCGTCTTCTCTCGCAAGCGGTCGGACAGCCGCTTAGACCCGGCGGCACGCCAACCGGTGGATCGGCGGCGGTCGAACAGCGAGGGTTGCCAGTACTCGCGAAAGTGTTTGAGCGTGTGATCTTCGGTCAGGAAGGTGCCGCCCGGCCCAACCTGGTTGATGACCTCCAATGCCAGGGATTCGGCATCCAGCTTGATCCCGGCCACAAACTCCCTGAGCATGTCGATGCATTCGGCGGTAAAGAGAATCATCTCGGGCGAGGTCGTCAGGCCGGCCTCGATGTAACCTACATCGTGACACAGGTTGGTGCCGGTCAACAGGGCCACCAGAACACTGAAGACGGCGTCACTGGCGGCCTGTTCGTCGAACACGTTGCTGTCGGAATGCCCGGCGTAGCCCCAAGTCGGCAAACCATAATACTGGCCCATAGCCGCCACACCCACCCGGGCCAGTTGGAATTCCGGTGCGCCATAAACGCTGATCGAGGTCTGCATGTCGATGGGATGCAGCCCCATACCGTAAACGAAAGGCGCGCCGGCCTGGCGGAGTTGGTGCATCACCAGGCTGCTCAAAATCTCAGCATTGCCCAGGGCCAGGCCGCCGGCCATAGTTACCGGGGCGGTACCGCCCATCATGGGGGCCGGGCTGTGGACGATGGGCAGTTGCCGGCCGGCCATAAACAACAGCTTTTCGGTGGCCGTGCGGCTGTGCTGCAGGGGTGTGCTCGGCTCGGAATAGAGCAGCAGAGTCGGGTTCAACCGCAGCGCAGTCTCGTCGCCCGCGGCCGCGGCGGCCATAGCAGCAATTGCTTCGCAATCCTGGGCATCGTCGCAGACAAATACCACCGGCTTGTCGGTGTGCTCCAGCATGATCGCGAACTGCTGGCGGTAAACGTTGCCGTGTTCGGTGTCGGCGTCGGTCTTTTTCATCACGTCGGAAGGAATGCCCATCGACATGACGAAATTGAGCTGGGGCAGGCCGTCGACCAGGTGGACGCAGTCGACCATGTCGGCTTTGGTGAAGGGGCGCTGTTGACCTGTGCGCGGGTCGAGATAATTGGGACAGTCCGAACCCGGCCCGAAGTAAACCTGGCGGCCTTGGAGGGGAACCACGACGCGGTCCGTGCCGCGGGCACACAACCCGATGCGGGACGGCGCCTGGTCCAGGGCCCATTCGACCAGGGCTGCCGGAAACTTAACCAGATTGCCGTCAATGATGGATGCGCCGCGCGAGGCCAGCAGATCAAGAGCGCCTTGATGAAAAACGCGTGTGCCGGTACGGCGAAGAATCTCGAGTGACGCCAGGTGTATCTGTTCGCACTGGCTGTCATCAAAAAAGGAGAAGTGAGGCAAAGCCAAGGGTGAGAATGTGTCTTTCATCAGGTTCCTCCAGAAAATTGTGAAATTACCACCGGTTTGTAAGACGGCCTGACCGCGGCGCCTATTCCATTTTCGCCGATCCGACCGGTCAACCTCTGGACGTTCCACTCCATCCAGCCTGTGCCGGCACCCGCGCGGGCGACCTTAGCGCCCGGCGACCGCCAGAAGCCCGTCCAGTTTGGCTTTGACCTCGGGAGCCAACGGCCTGGGACGATGGCGGCTGATGATTTCCTTAACTTTCCCGTTCAGGCGCTGGCCCAACGTGGTCGAGCCACCCGCCAACCATTCGGGTCTGCGCTTGCGGTCCAACACAGACGGGAACCAGAAATCGCGAAAATGGGCCAGGGTGCGGTCGGTGTCCATAAAATGGCCGCCCGGCCCCACCTGATCGACCTCGTCTAACATCAGGCTGTCGTCGTTGACCGGGATGCCCTGCAGCAGGTGGTCGGTCATAGCCACCAATTCGTCGGTGAGGACCACCATCTCCAATGAGCAGGTCACGCCGCTTTCCATGTAACCCACGTCATGTACCAGGTTGGAGCCGCCCAGTCTGGCCATGATAACCGACATCGTGGCTTCAACGGCTGCCTGTTCGTCGAAAACTTTGGCATCAGAGCAGCCGGCATAGCCCCAGGTCGGCAGCCCGTACATCCTTCCCAACTGGGCAATGGCCGCCTTGGTGAGCTGAAACTCGGGCGCACCATACGACAGTTGAGCCGAGCTCATATCCATGTGGTGCAGGCCGGCGCCGAAAACGAAGGGCGATCCGGGCCGGCGCCGCTGGTGAATGACCAGGCTGCTCAGAATTTCGGCGGTGGCCATTGCCAGGCCACCGGCAATGCCGATGGGGGCCGTCCCGCCCATCAGCGGCGCCGGTGAGTGGACCACCGGCAGGCGCGACTCGGCCATCAGGAGCAGCTTGTCGGTGGCAGACTCCGAGTGGCGCAAGGGCGAACTGGGTTCGGAATAGAGCAGGATATGTTGCTGTTCGACCAGGGCGTCGTGACCGCCGGCCACGGCGGCGGCCATGTCGATGGCACGTTGGCAACTGGCCCGGTCGTCGGTTACAAGCACAATCGGCTTGGTCGTGTGTTCCAACATGAGCGCCATCTGCGCGTCGTAGGTCAGCGACGGGTCGACGTCGACCGGGATGCCCATCGACATCACGAAATGGATGTTGGGTAGCGCGTCGCAAAGGTGGTAACAGTCAATGAGGTCCTCACATACGAACTTGCGGTGTTCACCGTTTTGCGGGTCGAGGAAATTGAGGCAATCGGAGCCGGTGCCGAAGTAAACCTTGTTGCCTTCCAGGAAGACGGCCGGTGCGCCGTCTCGGTGACACATCACGATACGGCCGGGCGCGCTGGCAATGGCATCCTCCACCATGCCGGCCGGGAATTTGACCAGGTTGCCGTCCGAGACAAAGGCGCCTGCCTGATCCAGAAGACCTAACGCCTGGCCGTGACTGACGCGAACGCCGGTCCGCCTGAGAATCTCCAGCGCCGCGGCGTGAATATCCCGCAGTTGGCTGTCCGACAGGATGGCGAACTGCGGTGAAAGAAAGGCAAGCGAATTGCTGGCAATCATCGGGCAGGTCTCCTTTTCGGGTACTCCTGATGGTTTCCGTCCCAACAAAAACGGGACGCCCCCAAGCTTGGGGGCGTCCCGTTCTCTCTCATATTGGTTGGCGGACCCCACGATGCGCCGGTAAGGCAGCATGTAGGAAGCCACGTCTGTGCGCACCGGCTATCCTCGCGAGTCGGGCGCGTTACCGTCACCGTTGTCCGTTCACGTGCACCTGGGGCCAATACCCTTTACCTGTGATCCGGTGCCGCACGAAAACAAGCCTGGGAGTGTGCAGCCACCGGAGAAATTGGACAGATTATAGCAGTCCTGAATGCGGTTGCCAAAAAATGGGATACTAGCTTGTCTCAGCTGCCATCTGAGCCAGGACGCGGGTCATTTCGTTCTGAGCCAATGTCACGGCTTCGTCAATACCCATACCTGGCTTAGCCAACATAAGGTCGGGTTGGGTCGCCAGAGCGACCTGGCAGGAGATAGTAGCCGAAAGATGCGTCTCGGCGCTGCTGCCGCCCAGCAAGGCGCCGACGCCGGCCTGCCGGCAGGCCAGCACCGCCTGGATACTGTCGTCGATACTGCCCATGTCCGGCATTTTGACGTGGATCATATCGACGGCCCGGGCATCCAGAAAGGCGCGTACGTCTTCCAGGTCGTTGGCCCATTCATCGGCTACCAGGCCGATGGGCAGCTTGCGCCAGCTGACATACTCGTGCAACTTGGCCAGCGCCGCGATCTGTTTTGCCCGCGATTCTTCGAGTATGGGGCTCTCGACGCGCATGTAGTAGGGCGGCAACACCTCTGCCAGCCGGGCGAAAAGCCCGAGAATCTTGCCCAGGTCGTTGCCGTACAGTGCCCCCAGCGCCCCGTGGAAGTCCAGGTGAATGGTGGGCTGGTAATCGGCGCTCATTGCTACCTGCTGGATGCGGCCTTTCAACCAGCGCACGTAGGCCACCAGTTCCTGGCCGTCCTGGCCCAACTGAGTGGCGACATCATCGATCACCGGAGCCGGCAGGCTGGCGACCCGCCGGGCGATCATCTTGTCGGCGCCGGCGTACCAGTCCTGGCCAGCCTGGGCGTGGATGGGCACCGGGCGGGCCGGCAAAGACAAGCCGTATTCGGAGACGATTTGTTGGGTGATGGTTTGGCCGTTGGCGCGGGCGACGGCCGCCAGCAGCGCCTGGCTGAGGCCGTAACGCAGCGCGGGATGAAGCGGTCGCTTGACCAGGATTTTGTCAGGGCCGGCTTTTGCCGAGGTAGACGCATCGCGCAAGGCCTGAAGGGGTGCGGTCAGGAACGCCCGTCGCGACATGGGGGGAGGTGCGTCACCGGGCTGTGGCTTTTCGGGAGGAGGAACCGCTTCTTCTACTGTTTCGACCAGCTCGCCAACCGCTGCGGCCAAACGGCGGTAACTATCCAGAGGCTGGCCCTCAACCAAGGGTGCGACGACTTTGTGCACGGTGTCGATGGCTGACTGGGTTTGAAGAAGCGCTGCGCGACCGGCAATGGCGCCATACGTGGTTCCGACACAATCGCCCCAAACGACCTGACCATTGTCCAGGGCCAGCCCAATCGATACCGCCCGGGCCGGCTGGCGGACGTACTCGTAGCCGGGGGTGAGCCCGCCGGTCAGATAGCGCGACGAAACCGGGGTTGGGTTGGCGCGCAGCGCCGCCAGGTCCTCGTAAAAGAAGGCGCCTTGAACGGGAATGGCCAAAACAGCTCGGATACGTTTAGTAGAAATTGACATAATGTGATCGCCTGCCTGTCAAGGCACGATGACGGTGCGAATGCCGGCACCGAAGCGCTCCAGATTGTCGAGCACCTCATTGATGACCGGGGCTTCCAGGGGGACGGTCTCGGTGACCAGGTCGGACATATCCAACGTGCCGCGCCGGGCCAGTTCGAGCAGGCCGGGCAGTTCTTGGGCCAGGTGGTCGGCCACGCCGATGATCTCGGCTTCCTTACCCAGCAATTGCCGGTAGGGCGACACGGTCAACTGCCCATCGGTGATACCAACCAGAGCCGCGCGACCGAAAACGGCCAGGCAGGCCACGGCCTGTTGCATGGTCAGCGGCAGGCCGATGAGTTCCAGGGCCACGTCGACGCCCCGACCGCGGGTCAGGCGGTTGAGTTCTTCCACCGGATCGCCTTTGGCAGCGTTGACCGGCGTGGCTCCCAGGGTCCAGGCGACGTCCAGCCTGGCGGGATTGATGTCCACGGCGTAAACGTCAAGTGCTCCCCAGGCGCGCGCCAACTGGATGGCAGACATGCCCAGGCCGCCGATGCCGAATACGGCCACGCTTTCGCCCGGCCGGAGCCGGCTCTTGCGCAGGGCGTGATAGCAGGTGGCCGAGGAACACATCAAGATGGCGCCTTGTGCAAACGAAATCTCATCCGGCAAATGGAAGGCGTTACGGGCCGGCACAGCGATGACCTCGGCGTAGCCGCCGTCGCGACTGTTGCCCAACATTCGGTAGTGACGGCAAAACTGTTCAGAGCCGCGCCGGCAGTAATAACAATCGCCGCAACTGATCACGTAGTGCAGGCAGACGCGGTCGCCGGGGCTCAGGTCTGTGACACCAGAACCTATCTTTTCGACGACGCCGGACACCTCGTGGCCCAGCGTGAGCGGGGTGGGGACCGGCGGCGCGCCGGCCCGGTAGTGGGCGTCGGAATGGCATATACCGGCGGCTTTGACCCGCACCAGCACGTCCGAGTCTCCCAT
>CAZHBM010000086.1:11220-11498 GCA_964529945.1 uncultured Anaerolineales bacterium
CAGTCTGACAGCCTTCATCAGGTGATATCCCCGACGTCGAGGGTCTCACGAATATCGAGCAGTTGATGGCCCTCGATGGATTGCAGGACTTCCATCAAGTCTTCTTTCTTAACGTTACGGACTTTGACGACCAAGTCCCAATAGCCGGGGTGCTTGGGAGCCGGCACGCCGCCACTGGCATAGATGCCCCAGCCTTTGGCTGCCAGGACACCGGTCACTTTGGCGAACTCGCCTTCGGGCACTTCGGCGCCCGGCGCCGCCTGGACCGCCTTGTCGTA
>CAZHBM010000087.1:0-11464 GCA_964529945.1 uncultured Anaerolineales bacterium
GGACGCTTAACCCCAGGTTGTGCGGGCCAAAAGCGATCTCGTCGCGCACGCTGGCGGCGAAAATCTGGTGGTCGGGGTTCTGGAAGACATAGCCGACGTGACGCGCCAGTTCGCCGATGGACATCCGGCGACTGTCGGTCCCATCAAGCAGCACCCGTCCGCGCTGGGGACGCAGCAGGCCGTTGGCGTGGCGTGCCAGGGTGGTTTTGCCCGAACCGTTGGCGCCTATCAAGGCCAGGAAACAGCCGGCCGGCAGGGCCAGATCGGCGCCGGCCAATGCCTGGGTGCCGTTGTCGTAGCCATACCAGATGTCGCTGAAGACCAACCCGGCCGGCGGTTGGTCGCTGTCCACCCGGGCCGGCGGGGGGCTTTCCGGTTCCTGGCTGGGTGGTTGAAGGCTGCGGCCGCTCAATGCGCGGACAGTCTCGTCGAGGGTCAGGCGGATGGGCGACAGGCCCAGGCAATGGCTCACTTCGGCCAGTTGAGGCACGTCGACTCCCAACGCGTGCAGCCGGTCTACCTGGCCGTAGACCTCGGCCGGCGTTCCCTGGAGCAGAATTCGCCCTTCGGCCAGAACGACCAGCCGGCCGGCGCGTTGCGCGATGGCTTCGGCATCCTGGCTGGCCATAATCACGGTCAACCCCTGCTGGCGCAGGCTGTCGATGGTCGCCAGCACCGAGCGGCGGGCCAGCGGGTCAAGACCGGCAGTCGGCTCGTCGAGCACCAGCAGCGCCGGCCGCATAGCGAGCACAGCGGCGATGGCCAGGCGACGTTGTTGGCCGCCCGACAGGTGGGCCGGAGAGCGGCGCCGCAATTGACTCAGGCCGACAGCGGCCAGCGCCCATTGGATGCGCTCTTCGATCTCAACGGCCGGCAGCCCCAGGTTTTCGGGGCCAAAGGCGACCTCGTCCTCAACGGTGACGTTAAAGAGCTGGCTCTCGCAATCCTGGAAGACCAGGCCGACGTCCTGCGCCAGGGCGGCCACGGGGTGTTTTTTGGTGTTGCGCTCGCCGACCCAGACGTCACCGTGAAAGACACCGCCGGTGGCCTGGGGCACCAGGCCATTGAGGGCCTGGCACAAGGTGGACTTGCCGCTACCGGTGGGGCCGGTGACGGCCAGGAACTCGCCGGCAGCGATTGCCAGGTCGATGCCGCGCAGAGTCGGCTGGGGCGTGATGCCAGCAGCCGGTGACGGATAAGTGTAGCGCAGGTCGTGGATGCGGACGGGCAAGCCGGTCATAGGCGGATCTCGACCTCGAGGGGAACGCAGTGGCCGGCGACCGTAGAGCTTACTCTTCGCGCCACGCGCGCCGTCCGGTCATCTGGTCGACCTGCGGATAGGCGCGCCGCACGGCCAGGAAGAGCAACAGGCCTATCAGGCCGCCGATGGCCACCTGGGGCAGGTTGACGGTCGCTGCTTCGGCGACGGCCGGACCCGGCCCATACAGGAAATACTCGACCAGAAAATAGCCGCCGACCATAATGGCGGCGCCGGCCAGCCAGGCTGCCACCCAACCCGGCCAGCTACGGCGATAACCCAGCAGCCCCACCAGCAGGCCCTGCAGGCCGTGGATGAGGAACGACCATATGGCGAAGTGGGCATAACCGCCCAGGATGTCGGCCAGGCCGGTGCCCAGACCGCCCACAAAGAAGCCGATTACCGGACCGAAGGCCAGGGCGGCGAAGAAGACGCCCACGTCGGCCAGGGTGAAGTAACCGCGCGTGGGCGCGAAGGGAATACGCACCACCAGCGTAAAGACGGTAGTGACGGCACTCAGGACGGCGACGAGCGCAATAGTGCGCGGGCTGGGAGAGATGTGCTTGTTCACGGTAACACCTGCCTCAATCCGGAAAGCGGGGCCGGCCGGCCCCGGTGTGAGGCCATGGTAGCCGGGATGGGAGGGGTTGTCAAGGTGCGGTGAGGTTGTGGAAATGTGTAGATTATGGTATAATTTAGACTATCTGCGCTGGCACTTCGTTGCCGGCGGAGCGTGACCCTTCTTCTTCTATTCCTACGAAGATTCCGCCTGCTTACAATTATTTCGTTTGCGGTGTGAGCAAATATCTGGCACACGGCCCAGAGGCCGATTTTGTTGGACTATTGCGTCTATCGAAGCGTGTGATCGGGTTTATTGGAGCGTGTGGCCTCAAGAAGGGAGCCGGACGATGAGTCGGAAGTTGGAAAATGCCAAGAAGTTGATCCTGGAGGGCATCCGTGACGGCAAACCGCGCGAGGCGATAACCAGATACAGCGGCGCCCGCTACACCCAGCACAGCACCGGCGTGGCCGACGGCAAGGCCGGCTTCATCGCCTTCTTCGAGAGCTTCCTGCAGCGCAATCCGGTGCGCGACGTCCAGATTGTGCGTGCCTTTGAGGACGGGCGCTACGTGTTTCTGCAACTCTACCAATCGTTGAACGATGGCGCCGCGCAATGGGTGACGGCCGACCTGCTGGACACCGACGACCAGGACAGAATGGTCGAGCATTGGGACGTCATCGCCCCGTACCGTGCGGACGGTCTATCGGGCCACACTATGATCGACGGTGAGACCGAGGTGGCCGGCGGGGACGCAGAAGCCAACAAGGCGTTGGTGAGAAGCATGCTGGTCGACGTATTTCAGAACGGCAATTACCAGCACCTGTTCCGTTACGTTTCGAGCCAGTCACTGATACAGCACGACCCGGATATACAAGACGGCCTGAACGCGTGGACGGCTTACCTGCAATCGTTGCGGCAAGTGGGGAGACCGTTGACGTACGACTTCGTGTTCAAGGTGGTCGGCCAGGGCAACTTCGTGGCCAGTTATTCCAAGGTGTTGTTGGGCGAACGGGAAGCGGCCTGTTTCGACATATTCCGGCTGGAGGAGGGACTGATCGTCGAGCACTGGCTGGTGAGGGAGGAAATCGCCCCGCGTGAGGAATGGGGCAACTGCGGCAAGTTCTGAGGTTGCGTTAGACGAGTGATTGAGTCTAGGCTCTGGGAGACGGGGAGGTTCGCGGATGAGAAAGCTGTTGGTGGCAGCGCGACCGATGTTCTTGATGGCCAGCTTGACGCTGTATTTCTTCGGGGCTTTGTGGGCGGTGCTGGTCGGCGCGCCGTTTTCGCTGGCGCGGATGCTGTTGGGTTACCTGATTGTGTTGCCGGCCCACGTGTCGGTGTCTTTCAGTAACGACTATTTCGACGCGGAAGTGGATGCACTGGGCGCGCCGACCCTTTTCAGCGGCGGCAGCGGCGTGCTGGTCAAACATCCTGAGCTGCGCCTGCCGGCCAAGCGAATCGCGATGGGTTTGATTCTGGTGTCGTGGCTGGTGGGGATCGTGTTTGTGTGGCTGTACGCCGTGCCGTTGTGGTTTATGGGCTGGGTGGTCGTCAGTGGGTTGGCCGGCTGGTTCTATTCGGCGCCGCCGCTGCGCCTGGCTTATCGCGGCTGGGGCGAACTGACCACGGCCCTGACCGCCGGCCTGTTTCTGCCCGGTATGGGCTACCTGGTGATGCGCGGCACCTTCGACCGCTACAGCATGGTGTTTTTAGTCCCCTTCGTACTGTTTGGGCTGGCCTTCATTATGATGGTCGAGATTCCCGACGCGGTGACCGACCGCCTGGGTAACAAGTGGACGTGGGTGGCCCGGCGCGGGCGCAGATTCGGCTTCATCGCCACAGGTGTTGTGCTGCTACTGGCGACTGTCTATTTGCTCTCTTTCGGCTGGCTGTCGCAACAGGTTTATCCACTGGACTTCCGCGTGTTGGGCGCTTTGTCCTTGTTGCCCTTGGGGGTGGGAATGATTGGAGTCATCAAACACCCGACCGGTACCCAGCCTGCGACCCGGCTGGTAAACGGATTCATTTCCGCGCTGGCTCTGTTCTTGATTCTGATGGATGGTTATCTGGTCCTTTTGGCAACAGGTTAGGCTGGCAGGGCGTCGGACAGCCGACCTGGTGGGTGCCGGTATGCCGCCGGGCCTGTCCCATATCGTTTGCTGGAAAAATCGGACCGGGCCGAGGCCTGGCTGCGGAACAGGCGTGAAAGAGGTGGTTCACTTTAAGTTTTGAGAAGCACGCAGAATCAGATAGTTTTTATGTTTTTGTGAGTGGAAGGCCTTCCACTCACAAAAACATAAAAGAGAAAAAACTGGCTGCCGGCTCACTTGATTTTCTACCAAGAAAATGTGACACACCCGTGCCGTCACGGAAATGGACACCAACCGGCAGCGGTGATATAATTATAGATTGTGACCAAGGGGTGCGAGAGACCTGCCGGCGCCGTTTATGGCCCGGCAGGGGAGCGAGTTTTGGCTAGTGCACGAGCTTCCGGTAACCGAATCGATCATTGAAGTTGTCACCAACGCCGCTCAAAAGGCGGGGGCACGCCACATCCAGTTCATCGACCTGGTGATCGGCGATATGTCCAGCATCGTGGACGACTCGGTGCAGTTCTATTTCGACATTTTGAGCAAAGGGACGCTGGCCGAAGGGGCGGAATTGCGCTTTCGGCGCGAGGCGGCCACCGCGACCTGCCTGGACTGCGGTCACAGCCAGCAGGTGAAACCCCCGCTGGTGCCGGTATGCTCCGCCTGTCACGGCGTGCGGCTGCAGGTGTCGGGCGGACAAGAGTTTTACGTAGAAAGTATTGAGGTGGATGATGGCGAAGATAGTGGTTGAACAAGATGTGATGAGCGCCAACGACCAGATTGCGTTGCAGAACCGCGCAGCTTTCGACGAGGCCGGGCTGGCCGGCTTCAACGTGATGGCCTCGCCGGGTGCGGGCAAGACCAGCCTCCTGATGGCGACGTTGAGCCGTCTGCCGGCCAGCGTGCGTATGGGTGTGATTGAGGGCGACCTGGCCTCGAGCATCGACGCCGACAAGTTTGCAGCGCTGGACGTGCCGGTGACCCAAATCAACACCGGCGGCGGGTGCCATCTGGATGCCCCAATGATCCGCTCGGCGCTGGAAAAACTGCCGGTGGGCGAGATCGACCTGCTGTTCGTCGAAAACGTGGGCAACCTGGTTTGCCCGGCCTTTTTCGACCTGGGAACGCACCGGTCGGTGGTGGTGGCCAGCGTGCCCGAGGGTCACGATAAGCCCTATAAGTACCCGAATATGTTTATGGCGGCCGACGTAGTCGTACTCAACAAAGCCGACTTGTTGGAAGTGTTTGAGTTTGACGTGGAATACTTCCAGCAGGGGATTGAGATGGTCAAGCCAGGCGTGCCCTTGTTCGTGGTGTCTTGCCGGAGTGGTGAGGGACTGGACAATTGGATGGATTGGCTGTTGTCGCAGCAGCGCCAGGTGACCGGTCAGTAGGCCTACGCGTCACCGTGACCAGTGCAAAAAAGTTCGAGACAGGGCTGGCGGGAAAGCGCCGGCCCTTCTTTGACCGGCGCGGACGCGCCGGTTGCGCGATAAGCGCTATCAGAAGAGGAGCAGGTTAAGTTGAGTGATCGGATGGCGCCCGCCGTCGAGCGGGTGCGGGTGGAGATCCACGGCGCTGTGCAAGGGGTGGGATTCCGCCCCTTCGTCTACCGGTTGGCGGCCGATTTGTCGCTGGCCGGCTGGGTAATTAACGATAGCCGGGGTGTGTTCATTGAGGTGGAAGGTCCGCGCCCGGCACTGGAGAGATTCCTGCAGCGCGTGCCGGCCGAGAAGCCGCCACGCTCGATTATCCATTCGTTGGAGACAGAATGGCTGCCGCCGGCCGGCTACGAGCGGTTCGAAATCCGCCACAGCCAGGAGCAGGGTGCCAAGACGGTGCTGGTGCTGCCGGACATCGCTACCTGCGACGAGTGCCTGGCCGAGGTGCTGAACCCGGAAAACCGGCGTTATGGCTATCCTTTCACCAATTGCACCAATTGCGGCCCGCGCTTCACCATCATCGAGGCGTTGCCTTACGACCGGCCCAACACGTCGATGCGCGCCTTCACCATGTGCCCGGATTGTCAGGCTGAGTACGACAACCCGCTCGACCGGCGCTTTCATGCCCAGCCGAACGCCTGCCCGGTGTGCGGCCCGCGGCTGGTCTTGCTGGCACCCGATGGCACCGACTTAGCCGAGACCGGACAGGCCCTCCAGCAGGCGGCTCAGGCGATCAGGGAAGGACAGATTGTGGCCGTCAAAGGGCTGGGCGGCTTCCACCTGGTGGTGGACGCGACCAATACCAAGGCAGTGGCCCGGCTGCGCCGGCGCAAGGCGCGCGAAGAGAAGCCGCTGGCATTGATGGCCCGCGACCTGAACCAGGCGCGGAATCTGGTGACAATTTCGCCGGCAGCCGAGGCGATTCTGACCTCGCCCGAAGCGCCGATTGTGCTTTTGCCGCGCCGGGAAGGGGCGGCGGTAGCCGGCAACGTGGCACCCGACAACCCCAACCTGGGAGTGATGTTGCCCTACACGCCGCTGCACCATCTGTTGTTGCGCGCTTTGACAGACCCGATTGTGGCTACCAGTGGCAATTTGAGCGATGAGCCGATCTGTATCGACCAGGCGGAGGCGCTCGACCGCTTGGGTGGAATCGCCGATCTGTTCCTGGTGCACAACCGGCCGATCGTGCGTCACGCCGACGACAGCGTTGCCTGGCTGGTCAACGGCGAGATGCAGCTTCTGCGCCGGGCGCGGGGCTACGCGCCGTTGCCGGTGATGGTCGAACGGCGCCTGCCAACGCTGTTGGCCGTGGGGGCGCACCTTAAAAACACGGTGGCGCTGAGTGTCGACCGGCAGGTTTTTATCAGCCAACACATCGGCGATTTGGAGACGGCGCCGGCGCTGAGCGCCTTCGAACGGGTGATCGCCGACTTTTTGCGCCTGTATGAGGCGCAGCCGGCAGCCATTGCCCACGACGCCCACCCCGATTACCTGTCCACCCATTGGGCGCTGGACCGGGCGGCCGAGATGGGGCTGCCACTGGTGGCGGTGCAGCATCACCACGCCCACCTGGCGGCCTGTCTGGCCGACGCCGGCGCCAGCGGACCGGCATTGGGCGTCATCTGGGATGGGACCGGCTATGGCAGTGACGGCACGGTATGGGGCGGCGAGTTCCTGTTGGGCGACGCGGCCGGCTTCGAGCGCGTAGGGCAATTACGCCCGTTCCGCCTGCCGGGCGGCGACAAGGCGGTGCGCGAACCGCGACGGACGGCGTTTGCACTGTTGTGGCAGATGTACGGTGACGAAATATTGGACTGGGATCACCTGGCGCCGGTTGCCAGCTTCAGCCGGCGGGAACGGGAACTGCTGGCCCGCTTGCTGGCGCGTGGATTCAATGCGCCGGTGACCAGCAGCGCCGGCCGCCTGTTCGACGGGGTAGCCTCGTTGGTGGGCCTGCGGCAGAAGGTGAATTACGAAGGCCAGGCGGCCATCGAGTTGGAGTACGCGGCCGAAACGGGTGTGCGCGAGGCCTATCCATTGCCGTTAGTGGCCGGTGGCTCGGGACTCGATTCTCCGTCTGGAGCCGGCCAGGCCGAGATGGTGTTGGACTGGGGGCCGTTACTGGTGGCGCTTCTGGACGACTTGCGCCGGCAGGTGCCCCCGGGTATCATGTCGGCGAAGTTTCACAACGCACTGGTGGAGGCCATCACGCTGGTTGTCTGCCGGGTGGGTCAGAACCCGGTGGCGCTGTCGGGCGGTTGTTTCCAGAACCGGCGCCTGACTGAAAACCTGACGGAGCGGTTGGGCGCGGCCGGTTTCGAGGTGTTGGTGCACCGGCAGGTGCCGCCCAACGATGGCGGCATATCATTGGGACAGTTGATGGTGGCTGCGGCCCGCTTGCAGGGCCGGGTGCCGGAAGCGAATAACGGAGGTAAAAGATGTGTTTAGGCGTTCCAGGTAAGATAATCAGCATAAATGAAGACGATTCGATTATGAAGATGGGTAAAGTCAGCTTTGGCGGCATTGTCAAAGAGGTGTGTCTGGCTTACGTACCCGACGCACAAGTCGGCGAGTACGTCATCGTTCACGCCGGTTTTGCCCTCAATAAGTTGAACGAAGAGGAAGCCACAGAGGTGTTTGAGCTGCTGCGCCAGATGGGTGAGGTGGCGGAACTGGAGCAGACGGGTTGATATGCGTTTCGTAGACGAGTATCGAAACCAGGCCGATGCCGAAAAATTCCTGGCCGCCATCCACAAATTGGTGACCCGCCCGTGGACGTTGATGGAAACCTGCGGCGGTCAGACGCATACGCTGGTCAAATTCGGTATTCCGCAGATGCTACCGGAGCAAGTGACGCTGGTACACGGGCCGGGCTGCCCGGTGTGTGTCACGCCGCTGGCGCTGATTGACAAGGCGATTGCCATTGCCCGCCGGCCGGAAGTCATCTTCACCTCGTTTGGCGACATGCTGCGCGTGCCAGGTTCGCAGACCGACCTGTTGAGCGTCAAGGCCGAAGGCGGCGACGTGCGTATGGTCTATTCGCCACTGGACGCGCTCGCGCTGGCCGAGGCCAATCCGGACCGGCAGGTGGTGTTCTTTGCGGTCGGCTTTGAGACGACCGCGCCCGGCAACGGGATGGTGGTATGGCAGGCCAAGCAAAAAGGGATCGACAATTTTTCAATCCTGTGCTCGCACGTGCTGGTGCCGCCGGCCATGCGGGCCATTTTGGATTCGCCCGATAATCGTATCCAGGCGTTCTTGGCCGCCGGTCACGTATGTACGGTGATGGGCTTTGCCGAGTACGAACCGGTGGCCGAGCAGTACCACGTGCCGATTGTGGTCACTGGCTTCGAGCCGCTCGACTTGCTGCAGGGTATCTACATGGCAGTCAAGGAACTGGAGGAAGGCCGCTGGGACGTGGAAAACCAGTACACGCGCTCGGTGACGCGCGAGGGCAACCCGGCGGCGCAAAGGCTGATGGCCCAGGTGTTCGAGGTGTGCGATCGCGGCTGGCGCGGCATCGGCACCATCCCCCAAAGCGGTTACCGGCTGAGGCCGGAGCTGGCGGCCTACGATGCCGAACAACGTTTCGAGGTGGCGGACATTTCGGCCCAGGAATCGCCGTTGTGCATCGCCGGCCTGATTCTGCAGGGCCAGAAGAAGCCGCCCGACTGCACTGCTTTTGGCCGCCTGTGCACGCCTGAAAAGCCACTGGGCGCGCCGATGGTATCCTCGGAAGGCGCCTGTGCCGCTTACTATCATTACGCGAGAGGGCAGAATGAGTCAGGATAAGCCGAAACTTGACGGGCTGCAATGCCCGATTCCGATCAGTGACTATCCCACCGTGACCCTGGCTCACGGGGGCGGCGGTCGCCTGACCGAAATGCTGATCAAGGATATGTTCTTGCCGGCCTTCTCCAACCCGGCTCTGCAACCGTTGATGGACGGGGCGGTGTTGGAGGTAGCCGGTCAGCGACTGGCATTCTCAACCGACAGTTTCACCGTCAGCCCGCTGTTCTTCCCCGGTGGAGACATTGGTTCGCTGGCAGTGCACGGCACGGTCAACGACATCGCCATGTGCGGCGGGTACCCGATTGCGTTATCGGCCGGATTTATCGTGGAAGAGGGCTTGCCGATGGAGGACCTGTGGCGCATCGTCCGCTCGATGCAGCAGGCGGCGCTGGAGGTCGGTGTGTCGGTGGTCACCGGTGACACCAAGGTGGTCGAGCGAGGAAAGGGGGACGGTCTGTTTATCAACACGGCCGGCGTGGGCCTGATCCCAAAGGGTATCTCCGTGGCGCCGCGACGGGCGCAGGCAGGAGATATGATCCTGATCAATGGGGCGATCGCCGAGCACGGCATGGCGATTATGTCGGTGCGTGAGGGCCTGTCTTTCGAGACGACGATCGAGAGCGATTCGGCGTCACTGGTGAAACTGGTGTCGGATGTACTCGACGAGGCCGGTGAGAAGGTTCACGTATTGCGTGACCCGACGCGCGGCGGCCTGTCGAGCGCCCTAAACGAAATTGCCACCCAGGCCGATCTGGGGATCTGGCTGGACGAAGTAGCCATCCCAATCAGCGAAGAAGTGCGCGGCGCGTGTGAAATTCTGGGCCTGGACCCGCTGTATGTGGCCAATGAGGGCAAATGCCTGGTTATCGTGGCACCTGAAGTCGCCGAAAACGTATTGGACCGTATGGCTCACCATCCGTTGGGGGAGCAGGCGGCGATCATCGGCCAGGTGGTCGACGATCATCCCGGCAAGGTGATGCTGCGCAGCCGTATCGGCGGCCTGCGAGTGGTCGACATGTTGAGTGGCGAGCAGCTTCCACGCATCTGTTAGCATAATAACCGCAATCCGCGGAAAAAGGCGGCTGACACTGTCTTTCAGGTCACGCCGCGGTGTAAAATTAGAAGGCTGTTTATGAACGTTTAGCGACAAGCCCGACAGACATGGATGTCTTTCCGGGAAGTCCCCCGGTCGGCTTGGCCCGTTTCTTTGCGGCGGCAAGTCGTCGATAAGAAGATCAGGAGCGGAGAAATGAGAGCAAAACGATTGGTGCTGATTGGAGGAGCCTTATTGCTCCTGGTGGCGATGCTGGCGTGCGGTGTCGGACCGGCAGCCACCCCTACACCCGTGCCCACGAACACGCCCGCGGCCACCGATACCCCCACGCCGACCGACACGCCTGTGCCGACGCCGACTCCCGATCTGATGTCGGAAATGGTGCCATATCAGGAGCCGGACGGGGCTTTCAGCCTTGATCACCCGGTGGCCTTCGATCAGGTCGAGCAAGTGCCGGACATGGGTGACCTGGGGTATGCTTTCCAGGGCTCGGCTGCCGATGCACTGCTGTTTGTATCTTTCGGCGTGTTATCCGACCAGGCGTTGACCGGCTTTGAGTGGCAGACGGTCGCACAGCAGATGGGGCCGCAGTTACTGTCCAGTTTCGGGGAGAGCTTTGGCTCGGGTGGCGACTTCGCTGAAGTCGACCGCCAGGAAGGAACGGGCGGGAATCATACCCTCTTTTTGGAGGCGGCGGCCGACGACACAACCACGCACATGGCGGCCTGGTTGGAAGAGGATGCCGGTGTGATGTCGATGGTGTTCTGGCTGGTGCCGGAAAACGTGTGGAGTGACTGGCAGCCGATGATTCAATCGACCATGGACAGTTACCAATGGTCACCGGAGACCGTGCGCGCCCTGGCACCGCCGGCGACCGGTGAGGAAGACACGTTCACCGAAGATACCCTCGTCAGCCCGGAACAGACCCCGGTGGCTATGTCTACCTTTGAGGACCCCGACGGGGTGTTCACCATTGATTATCCGGCCGAGTTTAGCCAGATCGATGGGCCGAGTGTCGACCAGGATGGGTATGTGGTCGCCTTCGCGACGCCGGACAACGCCCATTACGTTGGGCTGTATTTCGGCATCATCGCCGACTCGGCGTTGACGGACGCCCTCTGGGAGGACCGGATCGATACGGTCGTCCAGTCGAGCGTCGAGCGGCTGGCCGATGACGCGGAACAGGTCTATTTCGAGCAGGGTGATCCGGGCGATCATTGGATATACTTTGAGGTCGAATCGGCTGAGTTGGGTGTCCGGCAA
>CAZHBM010000088.1:0-11332 GCA_964529945.1 uncultured Anaerolineales bacterium
CACCGACCGGCGCACCCTCGAAATCTTCGAGATGGTATATTGCGGCCAGGTGAATAAGGGGTTGGTGGAGCAGCTGCAACAGCGCGGCGTGAACGCCGTCGGGCTGAGCGGCATTGACGGCGGGATATGGCGTGGCAAACGCAAGGATGCCATCAAGATCGTCGATGAGCGCGGCCGGCGGCGCGTGCTGCGTGACGACTACACCGGCAAGGTCGAGATGGTCAACGTGGCATTGATCACTTCGCTCCTCGAAGCCGGCTATCTGCCTGTTTTGACACCGCCGGCGATCTCGTATGAAGGGGAAGCCATTAACGTCGATGGCGACCGGGCGGCTGCCGCCACAGCGGTGGCGTTGAAGGCAGCGTCACTGATCATTCTGTCGAACGTTCCCGGACTGCTGGCCAATTTTCCGGATGAGACTACATTGATCCGGCACATTCCGGCCGGAAACGTGGCCGGATTTATGGACGCCGCTCAAGATCGGATGAAAAAGAAAGTGATGGGGGCGCAAGAGGCCTTAGACGGCGGCCTGAAACGCGTGGTTTTTGCCGACGGCCGGGTGGCCCAGCCAATTCAACGCGCGTTGGCCGGAGAAGGGACGGTCATAGGGGACTTATGATGGATCAGATAATTCGCCTGGAAGACCAACACACTTCCGGGCTGACGCGCAAACGACCCGTGGCTCTGGTGCGCGGGCAGGGTGCGGTGGTCTGGGATGCCGACGGGCGGGCCTACATTGACTGTATGGCCGGGCACGGTGTGGCCAATCTGGGGCACTGCCACCCAGTCGTGACGGCTGCCATCCAGGCGCAGGCAGCGCAACTGGTAACCTGCAGCGAGGCGGTCTATAACGATCAGCGGGCGGCATTCATGGCCGAACTGGTCGAGCACACACCGGGGAACATGGACCGCGTCTTCCTGTGCAACTCGGGGGCCGAGGCGATTGAGGCAGCGCTGAAGTTTGCCCGGCTGCTGACCGGCAAGACCAACATCGTTGCCACGTCGCGCGGCTTTCACGGCCGAACGATGGGGGCTCTGAGCGCAACCTGGAATCCCAAGTACAGGGATCCATTTGCCCCCTTGGTGCCCGGCTTCACGCACGTGGCTTACGACGACCTGGATGCGATTGCCGAGGCGATAGACCAGGATACAGCCGCCGTATTGATAGAGCCGATTCAGGGCGAAGGCGGGGTCAACGTTCCGGCCGATGGCTACCTGGTTGGCCTGCGTGAGCTGTGTAGCCGGCGGGGCGTTTTACTGATTCTCGATGAGGTCCAGACCGGAATGGGACGCACGGGGGATTGGTTTGCCTGCGACCACGTGGGGGTAGAACCCGACCTGCTGTGCCTGGGCAAGGCGCTGGGCGGCGGCGTGCCGATGGGTGCTGTGGTCTGGCCAGATGCGTTGGGCACGTTACCGGCCGGCGTTCACGGGTCGACCTTTGGCGGCAATCCGTTAGCCTGCGCGGCCGGCCGGGCGGTGTTGCGCGTGCTGGCGCAAGACGAACTCCCGGCAAGAGCGGCACGATTGGGGCGCGAGCTGAAGGCGGCTCTGGAAACGCCTGAGATAGCGGTGGTGCGCGCCGTCCGGGGCCGCGGGCTGATGGTTGGCATCGATCTGCGGCAGCGGGTGACGCCGTATCTCAAGACGTTGATGGACGAGGGCGTTTTGGCGTTGCCGGCCGGCCCGACGGTGCTCAGGCTGTTACCGCCCCTGGTCATCAGCCAGGACGAGTTGGCGCAAGTGGTCGAGACCGTGCGCAAAGTCCTTTCGGACGGGCGTCGCAGAGTATCGTCCGCGGAAGACGGAGACTCTTGATTGTGTCCAATAACGCTTTGGCGAACGAAGAAGCCATAGAGCTGTTGCACGAGCTGGTCGCTATACCCAGCCCCTCAAGGCACGAGGGACGAGCAGCCGAATGGCTGGTCGCCTGGATGGCGGAACGTGGTTTTAGCGCCGCCGTCGATGAGGGAGGTAATGCAGTCGGCAGCCGTGGGGAAGGGCCACACACAATCTTGTTGCTCAGTCACATCGACACCTTCCCGGGTGAGTTGCCGGTCCGGCTAGAGGACGGATGGTTGCTCGGGCGCG
Organism: uncultured Anaerolineales bacterium; assembly: GCA_964529945.1. GTDB lineage: Bacteria > Chloroflexota > Anaerolineae > 4572-78 > NAK82 > CAZHBM01. The sequence goes on from CAZHBM010000088.1 coordinate 2,092, forward strand.
GCAGTGTGGATGCCAAAGGCTCGTTGTGTACCTTTGCGGCGGCAGCGGCGCGCGCGACAGTGCAGCCCGGTTGGCGGATTGTGGTCGTTGGGGCGGTTGAAGAGGAAGCGCCGACCAGCCGCGGCGCGCGACACGTCTTGGCGACCTGGCCGGCACCGGATCATTGCATCATCGGTGAACCCAGCGGCTGGGATCGGGTCACGTTGGGGTACAAAGGGGCCTTGCAGGCGCGCCTGAATTGGGTTGCCGGTTACTCGCACTCGGCGGGTCCTGCCAAATTGCCGGCCGAACAGGCTGTCGATTTCTGGAACGCAGTCGATGCCTATTGCCGCAGCTACAATCAAGACACTTCCGGCGCCTTTGACCGCCTCGACCCTTCTCTGCGCCACATCGCCATCCACGACCGGGGCGCGGTCGCAGACGTGGAGATGCAGCTTGGCTTTCGTCTGCCGCCGGTGCTGACGCCAGGCCAGGCGCGGGATGTTGTCAGCCGCCTGGTCCGGGAAGAATTGCCCGGGCGGAAGGTGGATCTGGTATTTGAGGGCGGAGAGGTCGCCTTTCGGGCGCCCAAAAACTCGGCGTTGGTCCGGGCCTTCCTGGGCGCCATCCGCGGTCAGGAAGGGGCACCGCGTTTTGTGGTCAAGACCGGTACTTCCGATATGAACGTGGTGGGACCGTCTTGGGGAGAGTCCATTGTCGCCTATGGGCCGGGCGATTCGGCGCTCGATCACACACCGGAAGAACGATTAGCCATAGACGAATATTTTAGAGCAATCGACGTGTTGACATCAGTATTGGAAACAGTTCAGCGGAGCAGTAAATGACACCAGATAGCCCATTTCAATTTAGCAATTATGCCGTTCGAGATTTAGAGATCATTGACACAACCTTGCGCGAGGGGTCGCAAACCTCGCTACTGCACGACCACTACAAGTACTTTTTCAGCCAGTCCGACAAGATGGAAATTGTGCGGGCGCTGATTGTGTATGGGGTCAAGTTTATCGAACTGTTCGCGCCGGTTGTCAGCGCTCAAGAAGCCGAGGATCTGGCGGCCATCCAGTCGGTACGCGACCAGTTGATTACGCAGAAGGGCTACACCTTCCTGCTGGCACACGTTCGTTGCCATCCGACCGATTTTTCGGCGGCAATCGACGCCGGCTTTGATGGCCTGAACATCTACATTGGGACGTCGCCGATTTCCCGATCCAGCAGTCACGGCAAACAGTTGGACGAAATCGCGCGCCAGGCGCGTGACCTGATTGAGCAGACGAGGCGCGACCACCCGCATTTGATCCTTAGATTCAGCGGTGAGGATGCGTTTCGGACGCGTGAGGACGACCTGTTCCGGGTGTACGACGAGGTTGTGCCGCTGGTCGACCGTCTGGGCACCCCCGACACGGTTGGGGTGGCGACGCCATCGCTGGTCACCCAAAGGGTGAGTTTGCTGCGCGAGCGCTATCCGGGCGTGGAACTGGAGGGACACTTTCACGACGACCGTGGCTTCGCATTGATCAATGCCTTGGAGGCGGTCAAGGGCGGGATGCGCTACGTGAACACGACCTTGTTGGGTATCGGCGAGCGTTCCGGCATCACGTCTATGACGGCGCTGCTGTTCAACCTGTTCGTCGATCGCGAATACGACAAGCTGGAGGGTTATCATTTACGCGGCTCCTATCCCATCAACGTGCTGCTGGCCTCCAAACTGAACAAGCTGGTGCAATCCAAAGAGCCCGTCAGCCTGACCAACCGGACGCACACCGCCGGCGTACACCAGAAGGCAGTTATCAACGACGCCGGCACCTATGAGGCCCACCCGCTGGACCAGTTCGGCGTCAACGAATCGGAAATATTCCTGGGACCGTTGAGCGGCTGGAACGTCATTTACTACTTCCTGAAAGAGATCAAGTATTATCGCGTCGATGAAGCGACCGCCAGGGAGGTCGCCCGGATATTCAAAGAACGCATCTACGACATCGGGCCGGACGAATCGCCGTCACAGATTTTGATCGACATTGCGGACAAGGAGCTACATCTGCAGAAACTGGATATCCCCGAACCTTTCCGGGATGCTGTGGTTCAGCGGCTGGACAGCCGGGCCCGGGTGGAATTGGCGGAGGCGCACAATGGGACGAGCTTTCGCTGAGAAAATCCTGGCGCGCAACAGCGGCCTGGCGGACGTTCGTGCCGGTCAGGTTATCGACGCTTATCCCGACCTGGTGCTGAGCCACGACAACACGGCGGCCATTATCGACATCTGGCGCCGGTTGGGCCAGGCCAAGATTCCGGCGCCTGAAAAACTGGTGTTTGTGCTCGATCACGCCGTCCCGGCACCGACGACGACCCACGCCGAGAACCACGCCCGCATTCGGGCTTTTGTCTCCCAACAGGGGATAGAGAATTTCTTCGACGCCGGCCGGGGTATCTGTCACCAGGTGTTGGCCGAGGAGTGCCTGGCACGGCCCGGCATGGTGATTCTGGGTGCCGACAGCCACACCACACATTACGGCGCCCTGGGTGCCTTCAGCGCCGGCATCGGGCGTAGCGAGGCGGCAGCCATATGGGCCACCGGCAGTCTTTGGCTGCGCGTGCCGGAAAGCATCAAGATCACCGTCAACGGTAACCTATCAGCCTGGGTCACCTCCAAAGACCTGGCGTTGCACATTATCGGCACCTTGGGCGCCGACGCCGGCAATTACGCCTCGGTGGAGTTACACGGGTCTGCCATTCAGGCGCTGTCGATGGAGAGCCGTTTCGTATTGCCCAACCTCATGGCCGAGATGGGCGTCAAGAACGCCTGGATCGCCCCCGATGACACGACGCTGCAGTGGCTGAGACGGCAGGCGACACGTGCCGGCAAGGGAAGCCAGATGCCGGACGGTTGGTTGACGCCTGAAGATTGGTGGTTCCCCGACGCAGACGCCGCTTATGCTCGCGAGGTGACCTTTGATGCGTCTCAGATCGAACCACAGGTCGCACGGCCGCACACGGTCGACAATGTGGTCCCGTTGTCGCAAGTGGCCGGCACGGCCGTGCAGCAGGCGTTTCTAGGCACTTGCACCAACGGCCGACTGGAAGACCTGGCGGTAGCCGCCAGGGTGGTGGCCGGGAGGCGCGTGCACCCCGGTACGCGGCTGCTGGTGATTCCGGCGTGGGCGCAGGTTCTGGAAGACGCTTTGCACCTGGGCTACGTCGAAACGCTGTTGTTGGCCGGGGCGATGCTGGGCGTGCCGGGATGCGGGCCGTGTATGGGCAACCACATGGGCGTGCCGGCGCCGGGTGAAGTGACCATCAGCACCGCCAACCGCAATTTCAGGGGCCGCATGGGCACGCGCGATTCAGAGGTGTACCTGGCCAGTCCGGCCGTCGTAGCCGCCAGCGCCATTGCGGGTGTCATCATTCATCCGGACAATCTGTGAACGCGAAGCGCTGGATGACTACCAGCACCTTCCGGCAACTAGGAGAAACGATGGACCGTAAGGGGCAGATTAAGGGCAGCGTGTGGAAATATGGGGACAACGTCAACACCGACGTGATCTTCCCGGGCAAATACACTTACACCATAAAAGATCCGGCCGACATGGCGCCACACGCCCTGGAAGACCTGGACACCGGCTTCGCGGCCAACGTCCGGGTTGGTGACATTGTCGTCGCCGGCCGTAATTGGGGCTGTGGCAGCTCGCGCGAGCAGGCGGCGACCTGCCTGGTGGCGAGCGGTGTGGGCGCCATCGTGGCGGTTTCTTTCGCCCGCATATTTTTCCGCAATGCCATCAACAGCGGCTTGCCGGCCATAGTTTGTCCGGCGGCGGTGGAGGCCGTCGAGAGCGGCCAGCCAATGACAGTCGACCTGGACAATGGCCTGATTCTCTGTGAAGGCGGCCGGTTCACCTTCGAACCTTTTCCTCACAGCGTGCAAGCCATCCTGTCCGCCGGGGGACTCATCCCTTACCTGCAAACACAACTGGAAAAGGAGCGAGTCCGTGAGTGATAATCTGTCTTTGTGTGTAATACCGGGAGATGGGGTCGGCCGGGAAGTGACTCCGGTGGCGGTGGAGGTGCTGCAACAGGTACTGCCACAGGTGACCATTCAGGAGGCCGAGGCCGGCTGGGCGGTTTTCGAGGCGACCGGCACCGCTTTGCCGGCTGAGACGCTGGAAACGGCGCGCGCCTGTGGCGCCGTCTTGTTTGGGGCGGTAGCTTCTCCATCTTATCCCGTGACCGGCTATCGTAGTCCGATTGTGGCCTTGCGGCGCGAACTGGACGTCTTTGCCAATATCCGCCCGTCGCGCGGCTGGCCGGTAGCCGGCGCTCACCCGGATCTGGATCTCGTCGTTGTGCGCGAGAACACGGAAGGCCTGTATTCTGGGCGCGAGCGCCTGGAGGACGATGACACGGCCATTACCGAGCGGGTCATTACCCGGCTGGGGTCGACGCGGGTGGCGCGCGTGGCCTGTCACATGGCCGCCGAAAGCGGTAGGAAGCTGACCGTGGTGCACAAGGCCAACGTCATCCGGATTGGCGACGGCTTGTGGCGCGACGTCTGCCTGTCGGTGGCGGCCGAGTTCCCTCAGGTTCAGGTTGAGGAAGGGCTGGTCGATTCGGTGGCCCACAACCTGGTCCGGCAACCGGGCCGCTACCAAATGTTGTTGACGCCCAATCTGTACGGCGACATTCTTTCCGACCTGGCGGCTGCGCTGGGCGGCGGGCTGGGGATGACGCCATCAGTCAGTTTGGGGATCTCCAACGCCATCGCTGAACCGGTCCACGGTTCGGCTCCCGATATCGCCGGCCAGGGTATCGCCAATCCCCTGGGGGCCATTCTCAGCGCGGCTCTGCTGGCACGACACGCCTGGAACCAGCCCTTGGCTGCCGACAGGATCGAGAGCGCCGTCCAAAAGACATTGGCAGAAGGCGCGCGTACGGCTGACCTGGCAGCGCCCGGAGAGCCCTACGTCAGCACTGCGGCGATGGGGCAGCTGGTATTGGCAGCCCTCTGATCGCCACGAGGGTATCTAGTTCTCTTGGTAGAAAATTTCGTGAGCCGGTGGCCGATTCTATCTTTGTATTTTTTGTGGCTGGAAGGCCTCCCACTTACAGAAATAGGAATACCACCAGAAGATTTGGGACGGCACCGATCGCCGCTTGACGCTTGACCGGCCTATCAGCTTCTGGTACCATCTGCCGGATGGGGCAGTGCTATCCAGTCAAAGAATGTCGAGCGGCTGTCCGGCATAGCAGGGTGGTCGTCCGTAGCTATCGGCGAAAGGATGCCCGTATTTGAAGCCAGGCGAACGGGGCGGCCTGTGGCTGGCCGGGTTGGCCGTTGTCTTTTTTTCTACCAGCCCGATCTTTCTGATCTGGGCCGATCCTTTGTCGGCCTACGAGAAGACAGCCTGGCGCCTGCTGATAGGCAGCCTGGCGGTGCTGTTTTTGGCTGTCGTTCAAGGCCAGGTGCCGCGCTATTCGCGCGGGGACGGCCGTAAGTTTGTGCTTTTCGGATTGGTCACAGCGCTGCATTTTCTCAGCTACATCGCCGCGCTCAATTTCACCTCCATTGCGCATGCTCTGACGATTACCTACACCTCGCCCGTCTTCGTCACCATTTTGTCGGCCGTTTTCTTAAAGGAACCCATATCGCGGCGCAAATACGCCGGCATTGCCGTCGTGCTGGCCGGCATCGCCCTACTGGTGGGTTTTCAGCCTCGGCTGACCACGAGAATGCTCATCGGAGACGGCCTGTCGGTGATTACCGCCCTCACCTTTGGCATCTATTCGGTGATGGGGCGTTCGCAACGCAATACTTACCCCTTGTTGACCTATGCCTTCGCCACGTACGCAATTGCCGGCCTGTGGATGGTGCCGGCCGCCATCTTAAACTGGACGCCGGCAGGTTATCGATGGCCCCAAATGCTGTCGATTACGGCCGCCGGCATTGTGCCGCTGGCCATCGGACACACACTATACAACGCCGCCGTGCGACGGACTCACGCCACCTACGTGAACCTGATCGCCACCCAGGAGGTCACGGGCGGCGTCATCCTGGGAGCCTTGCTGTTGGGGCAGGTGCCGACCATCAATTCGGCGTTTGGCGCCTTGGTGACCCTGGCCGGCATTGTACTCGTGCTGACGTCTGGCCGGGATGCTGTTGCCCCTGCCGGAAGCGATTGAAGGCATCGCCGCCTGCTCCGTTTGCCTAATTGTTGTAACCGTGGTAGTTTTTTATAGAGTCAGTCACCATTTTTCCGGATGGGCGTTCTATGCCTGATACCGCCACAAATTCAGTAACGTCTGAGCACCCGGCCGCAGAATATGCCACGGCACGTCTGTTGGCCTGGTTGCGTTGGGCCTGGCTGTTGATGGCTTTAGTGCTCCAGTTTTTTTATGCGGGGCCGGCAGCTTTGCCGATGCCCTTTACCTACGTGGTCTTGGCGATAGGGGCCGGCCTGGCTCTCCTCTTGCTGGTGCTCAGCTACACCCGCGTCTCTCCGTCCGGCTTGATAACCGGTGGCGCGGCCGTCGATATCCTCGTTGCCAGCCTGCTGGTATTGGTGACCGGTGGGCGCAGCAGCCCGATGTTGCCGGTCGCCCTGTTCCCCGTGCTGGTGGTGGCGGTACGCTATGGCGTTTTGTCGGGACTGGGCAGCGCGTTGCCGTTGGTGGTCGTGTATTCAATCGGCGTGATACCCGGTGTCGCGGTCGACAATGCAGGCCCCCGGTTACCTTTCCTGCTGAATGTTCTCGTTTTGGTGATTGGGGCGACGACAGCCGGCCTGGTGGCACATCGCGACGCGGCGCCAACCGCAGCCGGTGAAGAGAATCAAGAGATAAGAGAGTTGCGCCTGGCCAACCGTAGGGCGACGGTCATCCAGGAAATGGCGACCATCCTCAGCTCTACACTGGACTATAAGCGCGTTTTGCGGACTATGCTGGACCTGATCGTGATCGCTCTGGGTGAAGACAGTCGCAGCAGCGACTCGTTGATCGGTGCCATCCTGCTGGTTGAGTCGGAGGGCGACTTCAGTATGTTGCGATTGCACGCCGGCCGTAACATACCGCGTTCCGATGAAGGAAAGTTGCTTGTCGGCCAGGAGGGCATCATTCACCAGGCAATCTTTGGCGCCGAACCTGTCATCAATAACGAGCCGACCAAGGATCCCATGTTGTCGAATCTGCTCAGCATTCGGGATACTAAATCGGTGCTCTGCGTGCCGTTGCGAGCCGGCTTTGATACCTTCGGCGTCGTCGTAGTGGCCAGTCCCACAGCCGACCGGTTCGGGGCGCATCACGCCGAGCTGTTGACCACCTTCAGTCATCAAGCGGTAATCTCCTTGCGCAATGCCCAGTTGTACCAGGATTTGCAGACGGAGCAACGCCGCCTCCTGGAGAAAGAGGCCGAGGCCCGGCACAAATTGGCGCGCGAACTTCACGACGGGCCGACGCAGACAATTTCGGCCATCGTCATGCGGCTTAATTTTGCTCGTATGATGTTAGAAAAGAACCAGCCGCAGGAAAAAATTGTTGCCGAGTTGAACGAGATTGAGGAGATGGCGCGTTACACCACCCAGGAGATCCGCACGATGTTGTTCACGCTGCGACCTGTGGTGTTGGAGACGCAAGGTCTGGTGGCTGCCCTTAAGCGCTACGCCGACAGGCTGCGGCAGGGGGATGGCCTGAATGTGAAGGTCGACGTGCAGAAATATGCCGGCCAATTGGACACAGAAGCCGAAGGCGTTGTCTTCTCGATTGTGGAAGAGGCGATTGGCAATGTGAAGAAACACGCCCAGGCTAAAAACGTGCTCATCCGCTTGCTCGTACGCGGGCCTATGGTCAGCGCGGAGATTATTGATGATGGAGTCGGTTTCGATGCCAACGCTGCCAAACGCCGTCGCGAAGTGGGCCATTTGGGGTTGTTGAATATTGAGGAACGGGCCACCATCTTGGGCGGTCGTTACCAAATCGAATCTCAACCGGGCAAAGGGACGTTAGTCCGCGTGGAAATCCCGGTAGGCATGGAGAACGTTGGCCGTTGATTGAAATTCGCTTCCAGGTTGTGGCCTATCTGGTAGCTTCGATTGGCCTGTGGGCCGCTGCCAGCCAGCTCAAATCGCTGCGACCCAAACCGAAATGGATCGGCTATCTGTCGCGTGGTTGGCGGCTTCAGACCTTGCGACTGGCCTACTACGTCGGCTTTCCCTACGTGGCCCTGATTCTGGGCGTCATCCCCAGCAACTACCTGGGCCTGAAAGGTTTGGGACGGCTGCCACAGCCGGTCCAGGCCGGCGGGCGCGTGAGCGCCCTGGAACGGCTGCGGGCGACTTTTTCCTTCGTCTTGCGCGAGTGGGTGACTGATTTGGGGCCGGCGCTGACCCTATTGGCGATTGTCGGTGCCATACTAGCGGTTTCGTGGTTGGTGTACGGCCGGGTCAAACGCCAGGCCTATCGCCAGGCGCGGATCGGGCCTGTCAGCAACCTGGCCTGGCATCCCGCGCTGTCGCAGATCATATATCAGCAGATTCACTGGTGCTTTTACCGCAGCGCCATCTGGACTTTAAGTGGGGATCTTTACCTGGCGGCAGTGGGCGGGACGGTGCTGGTCTGGGCCGAATGGTTCCTCAGCCCGGACTTCATCCGCCGGGTGCTGCGCGTTCCCGACGCCGAAGAGCCGTTGGTCGATGGCAGCCTGCTGGTGGCCACCTCGGCCGTGTTCAGTATCGTCCCTAACCTGTGGCTGCTGATCCCGATGCACTGGTTCTTTTCGGTGTTGTCACGTTTTATGATCCGCTGGGGATCAGGCCGTCCGCAGAGACAATTTGTCCAAAGCTGAGTCTATGCGGCTCAGGACGCGCTCTTTTCCCAATATTTCCAACGTGCCGAACAAGGGGGGCGAAACCGCTTTGCCGGAAACAGCCGCCCGAACGGGGGCGAAAGCCTGGCCGGGCTTGAGGCCCTTTTCCTCCGCCAAATGCCGCAATGCCTGTTCCACTTCGGCCTCGGTGAACGGCTCCAGGTCGGCCAGCACCGGGCGGGCTTCTTCCAGGATCGCGCGGGCGATGGTGGCATCCGACTTCTTGGGAATCAGAAGGGCGGTATCGTAGTCCGGCAGCCGGTCCACGAGCCAGCGGACGATCTTGGCCCGGTTGCACGAGTTGACCACCACCTGGAAGGCCGGCCCATCGTCGCCCGCGCCGGGGTCGGCCAGGCGGTAGACCAGCACGTCGTCCAGGATTTCGCCCTGCTGGTTGCA
>CAZHBM010000089.1:0-11280 GCA_964529945.1 uncultured Anaerolineales bacterium
ATGAATCCAGCAGCGCCTGCCAGCCCTCGTCGGCCACGTATATCTGGATGTACTGGCGCAGGAAAGTGTCGTCGTAAAGGTCCGTTCGCCCGTCGACGAATACTTTGTAGTCGGGCCACAGGCGAAACAGCAGGTAGCCGCCCCAGTTGTAGCTGTTGAACATGGGCCCGGCGGGCTGTGTGGTCTGAATGTAGGTTACCGCGTCGACCGGAAGCGACTCGCGGGTGGCCTTGTCCACCGCCTGGGCGGTCAACGGGACGTATATTTTGATCACTGCGGCCAGCGTTACCAGGCCGAGCAGCAGCCAGTTGAGCAAACTGAGCCGGCTCGAGGCGGCCACCGGGCGATTGAAACGTGTCATCCAGCCGGTAACCCGCGCATTCGTCCGCCAGTCGTCGAGTTGACGGTTGAGAGCCTGGTTGCCGTAGCGGACCAGGATAGGCACGGCCACCAGGGCAAAGATGGCGATGTTGCGGCCGGCCAGCAGCGCCCAGGTGGTCCACACGGCCAGCAAAGCCAGGTCGGTGAAGTCGGCCCGCCGCCCGGAGCGAGCCAGCGCCAACACGGTCAACAGCAGCAACACGATGAAAGGCTGCTGCCAGACCTGGTGAAAGTCGGGTGACTGCCACTCCTGGATGAAGTCACGCAGAGCGCCGATGCCGACGGTCTGAAACGGATAGAGCCACATACGCCAGGTATGCGGGTTGATGCCGACCGTCAAAAAACACAGGCCAATTACAACCAGCAGGTGGACCAGTTGTTTCTTTGATAGCACCGCATCTTCCCGGTGGCTGGTCAGCAGGTTGGCCGTTTCGCCGAGCAGGTAACACAGCATAAAGATAAATGCGATGGCATAGCCCCCATGAACGTTGGCCCATACCAGGGTGATCAGCGGCAGCCAGGGCAGCAGGCGCCCCTGACCATACTTGTAGCGATACAGGAAATAGCCGACCAGGGCCGTTAACAGAAAAGAGACAATCTGTGGCCGGGCGGCCCAGATGACCGACGACGCGATGGCGCCCAGCACGATGGCAAAGGCCGTCAAAAATGGGTTGCCTGAGCATTGGCGATACACGAAATAAAAGGCCAGGGTGACGAGGCCGGCGACCAGCAGGGACAGGCCTGCCCAACCTGCCAGAGCGAAGACCGCATACAACAGCACCTGGGCCAACCAGCCGTGGTCGATCCACAGGGCGCCTGCCCGCGTGAACGAAAAGGGATCGGTGGTGGGAATTGTACGCGACTCGACGATGTAGCGCCCGCTGACCAGATGCCACCAGGTGTCGCTGTCGGCCGGCACGCGCACGGCCATGGTGAACACGGCGATAAACACGATGGCCGTCAGCAAGGCGGTCGTCGATAGCGGTGGCAGACAGCCCTTTCTGCGGGCGACCTGTTGGCCGGTATCTGTCACGGTTTAACCCTTTCTGTCCGGCCCGCGCCGGCTAATCCTGGCAGGCCGGGTCAATCGTATAGGCGCTCACCGAGCCGTAAGGTGGAAACGGCGGTGACACCACGGCTATCAAGGCCAGGCATTTTTCGGCTCCCGGCCCGAGATAGGGTGCGTATTGGGAGAAAATGTAGGCATCGTAATCGACCAGATAATCGGCTCCGGCTTCAACCGCGTAGCGCAGCAGCTGCCGGTTCTCGATGGCGTCAATGGCTTGCCAGTTGACCACCCCGTCCAGGTTGAGCACGTGGCGGTCGCTATAGTAAGCCTGCAAGCCGCTGTTAAATGAGGCGATGGTGGCGTCGGGTGGGGTCTGTTCGGCTGCCCAATGGGCGCCGGCCAGCATATTGGCCTGCCAGGGATACAATCCCTGGCGCCAACCTTTCAGACCCTGGGCCGCTAACACCAATACCAGCGCCAGCGCGCCGGCCCTGACCGCCAATCGACCGTTGCCGGCCTTTGCCAGACGCGAAGCCGCGCCGGCCAATGGGGGACCGGCGGCCAACGCGCTGGCCCAGGCCAGCGGCACGAAATACCACGAACGGGGATACCAGCGTATCAGCGTGTGTATCAAAATCAGCCCTGCAGAGGCTGCCAAGACCAGCAAGAGCAGCGGGAATGACCTCCCCCCGCGTTTTTCCGCCGCCGGCGGGGCTTTCAGGATGCGGGCCAGCAACAAGGCCACAACCCATGCCACCCACGGCAATCCGGCGAAGCGGAAGGTCAACACCAACGACAGGTAGATCACCGGCCAGAAACCGTTCCACCACACCTGGGCAAAGGGCGTGCCTTGGGCCAGGGGTTGAAACAGGGCTCGTCTAAAGACAGAGGGTGCCGCAATGGCGCTCGACTGCACGATTCCGCCGAAGGTGATTGTGTTCCACACAAGCCAGGGGGCCATCAAAACGGCGGTCACTGTAACCGCCAATGCCAACCCGGGGATAGCCGCCTGCAACCGGTCCCGGCGTTGCCACAGGGCGTGCAGCCCCAAAAGGACGGCCAACAGCACGCTGTCGGTGCGTGCCAGCAGCGTCAATCCGACGACCAGGCCGAACAGGCCCCAGTCCCGCCAGCGGACCATCGCCCGGTTGTATATCAGCCGCACGTAGATGTACAAGACCAGAGCGGCACAAAAGAGGCTGAGAGCTGTTTCCAGGCCGTTGAGTGATTCCAGAAAAACCAGGGGATTGAGGCAGTACAGGGCCGCTGCCAGGACAGCCGCCCCAGGCCGGCCCGTTAACCGGCGCACGATTTTCCACGACAGCCAGGCGGTGCCCACGTCCAGGCAGGCTGCCAGCGACAGCGCCAGGTGAACCGGCAGATTGCCTGTTCTGGATACCCCAAAGACAGGCAGTAGTGTCACCAGCCACAGCGGGTGGAAGCCATTGGTGGCCTGGCGGCCGTCCACGGAGAGGCCCAGACCGTTCCACACGTTGCGGGCGACTGAGAAGTAATAGAAGGCATCGTCCGGCAGCGTTTTCTGAATCAGCAGTGTGACCGGCGCCCAGGCCGCCAGCAGGCGCAACGCCAACCCAAAGAACAATACGGCTGCCAGCAGGCTGGTAAATCGGCCAGGCCAGGTGGTAGCGGTAAATTCTTGGCCTTCCGCGGTCGAAGTTTCAGGGGGCTGGACTATGGACACGGATCCACCTGCTGAAGAAAAATCTTGGCCGGCGGTGATGCCGGCCTGTTTCACCTGTCATCACGACCGCTCTGATGCCTGCCTATGCAGTGCGGTCCAAGCCGGTTAACGATTAACCTTGTCTGCGCAGTTGGCTGCCCTGGCTCCGTAACGCTCGGGCGGGCGCCAGAACATAAGGCGGCTCATCCCAAGCCGGACCACGGTCCACATCGCCTTGTAGATTTCTTGTTGCGACATCTTGGGGCTGCCGCCGTGCCGGTTCTCGAACAAAATCGGGGTTTCGCCGAACGAGTAGCCCAGTCGTTGGCAACGGTACATCACTTCAATCAGGAACGAATAGCCATTGGAAAAGATACGGTCCAGTTCGATGTTTCGCAACACCTCACTGCGGTAGCAGCGGAACCCGGCGGTGCAGTCGTTGGCCTTCAGTCCGAGCACGCTGCGGGCGAACAGGTTGGCCCCCCAGCTCAGAAACCGGCGATGTATCCCCCAATCCTGGGTTACGCCGCCACCGGGCACGTAGCGCGAACCGATGCCGACGTGATAGGTTTCGGTTAACGCCGCCAGAGCCGGGATGTAGCGCGGGTTGTGCGAAAAGTCGGCATCCATCGTCACGACGCGATCGCTGTTCTGCTGCAATGCCAGCTTGAAACCGGCTACGTAGGCAGTGCCCAGCCCCAATTTCCCAGGCCGGTGGATGACGCGGACCCGGTCGGTTTGGGCCGCCAGCGCGTCGGCCAGTTCACCTGTGCCATCGGGTGAGTTATCATCGACGACGATGACGTCGGCCTGGATCTCCAGGGCCAGAATCTGGTTGACGAGATCGACGATGTTCTCTCGCTCGTTGTAAGTAGGGACGATGACCGTTGTCTTCACTACGCTTATGCTCTCTCACTTCGCGCGCCACGGAAGGGCGCAAGGGCCAATACCAACAGGACCACCAAGGCAAACCCAGAGATTGCGAGACCAACCGGCAGCCACCAGGGACGATATGTGAGCACGACTTCATGGTCACCCGGTGCCACACGAAGGGCCGTGAGGGTATAATTGGCTTGCGTTACCGTGCGTGGTTGTCCATCAACCACTGCCTGCCAACCGGGGTAGTATGTGTAAGCCAGTACCAAGAAACCCGGCCTTGACACAGCGAGGCGTATTGTACGGCTATTCCATGCTTCGCGCAAGGAGTCGACTTTTCCCACGTTGCCGGTTGGTGCCCCAGCCTCTCGGTGACTGCCGGCTGCCGCCGGTAACAAGACGGTCCGGGTGGGATCAAACCCCGGGCGGCTGACGGCGGCCGGCAGCCACTGATCGCCGCCGGCAATCTCCATTTCGGGCACCAGCCAGGCGCGGGGCAGCCAGCCGGCTGCCTGGTACAGATTGGGCGAATCGCCGACCGGACTGAACTCGGGGCATGGCTTGTCGGTCAAGATGTAGCCGACGTTGAGTAGAGACAGCAGCCGGACCCTTGCCGGACAGCTCTCCGTTTCCAGGGTCTCCATAGTCGTTTTCCACCAGCCGATCACCAATGGATCGTTGTTGTTGACCGCGGGAATGCCGTCGACGGCGTTCAGGTTGGGCAGCCAGCTTTGCCGCAACTGTTGCCAATAATCCACCTGCGAAGTGCCGAAGGTGTCGAACAGGAAATAAAACTTGAATTCCTGTGCATACTCGTACTGCGGGTCAATGTACAGGCGCGCCGATCCTTGGCGCAACGCGTCGGGCGTTTGGCGGGCTACTTCGGGGTGGTAGACTGCGGCCGGCAAAGAGGGCGTTAACGGCATGCCAAAGGACAGCAGGTCCAATCCGATGAACACGACCAAGGCCGCCCGCCATGTAGGTCGCGGCAAGGGCGAGCCGCGTACCCGCTCATCGGCATCGCCGGAATCGCGTCCTCGCAATAACAGCAAAATGGCGGCACCTCCCAGCAAAACGGCCAGCCGGGTGAACGCCGGCACGTGGATGCTGGCGATGTCCAACCTGCCGGCGGCCAGCGAGATTAAAGCCATGGCAGCGGCGCCGGCCGCCAGCAGGCGCAGACTGTACTGGGTCCAATAGGTCAAACGGAAGGCCTGGGCGCCAAGCCCGGCCAACGTACTGCCGGCCAGGGCGACCCACAGCAACAGCCGTGACGGCGCCTGAAAAAACCCGAAGCCGGGAACGTGTGTAAAGACCCACGGGAACAAGGGGGTGTTTTTGCCCATGGCTAATAAGATGGCTACCGGAACCAAGGCGGCGAAAAATGGTATCACGTGCATCGCGTTCGGCGGCAGGAGTGCCGTTTCGTCTGACCGGCGCCCGTGTTTTAACCAGGCAACAGTGGCAACGACGGCCAGCAGCAGCGGCAAAATGCCGAAATAGACCGTGTCCTCCCAATAGTTGGCGTAGCCGCTGTAGTTGCCCAGGGCCGGGCTACCGAACAGGTTAGGCGCCACAATCGTCAGCAAGCGCCACGGCCAGAAAGAGTAGGTCATGGCGAAGTCCCAGGCTGCACCGCTGCTGCGTTGCGAGTTGACGGCCAGCTCGGCCGTCGGCAGAATCTGGACGGCTGCCAGGCCGACGCCCAGACCCGCAGCGCCGGCGAGCATCCCCAGCGCGATGGCGGGCTCCCGCAGTGAACGGTTGCGGAGCGCCTGCCCGACGAGGCGATAGGCCGCGTAGAGGAACAGCAGGCACAGGCTGTAAAACCATGTCTGGGCGTGGCCGGCCAGAAATTGAAGTCCCAGTGCCAGCCCCAGGCAGGCTGTCCAGTATCGCCGGCGGGTGGCAATCAGGCGCTCGGTCAGGGCCAAAAGCAGAGGCAGCCATGCATAGGCGGCCACCATCGTGATGAACTGAGTCCGACCGACCACGTAGCCACCCAGCGCGTAACTGAGTGCCAGGGTAATGCGTCCCAATCGTCGCAGCCCCAGAGTGCGTCCCCAGAACAGTGCCGCCAGGCCGGCACCCATCAGGTGCAGGATGTCCGAGTAGCCCATGGCGCGCTCGACCGGCACCAGCCGGAACAGCACGTTGGGTGGGTAGAAGAAACCGGTCTGCAGGTTGGCGATAAGCGGGGTGCCGTTTCCCAGCAAATCCGTCCATAACGGCAACTGGCCGGCCTGCACGGCCGCATTGACCAGGCTGTGCCAGGGGTAGAACTGCGTCATAGGCACACCCCAGTACAATACCTCGCCCAAAAAGGCCAGGCGCCATAACAGCAGCAGCGGGGCTGCCAACACAATCAGGCTGGGTATAAAGCGTTGCGTTTTCAGAAAGACTTTCTCCATGGCTTGAATCAAGCGGCGCCAGCCTCAGTAATGACGAGACTGGCGCTCCGCCGATGGGCATTACCCACCCAAATTCTGCCGACGCTCTCATTGGCGGCCATTTAGGCCCCCAGCCTCCCGGCGGGTCAGCTAGCCTGCGAGTCGATCTTGGCTTCTTTTTTTTTGTCTTGCTTGTCCGGCAGGGATATCTCCTCCCCAACGCCGTAAGGTTGCCACTTATGTTGGTCGCTGCTCAGCCGGTGTTCGCCGTGACGGCCGCGCCGGTGGATATCATCGAAACCTTCCGGTTTGATGTCCATACGCCGGCCTTCCAGCAGCTCGAAAACACCACCCTGGCCGGGTTCCGGCCGCCGCTCTACGTCCGCTTCCAGATGCTGAATCAGGGTTGGATCGTAGTCCAGCGGTTCGGCGTAGGTGGTAATGTAGCCTTCGAAGTTGCGCAACACGATGTGCGCCGGCGATTGCGACAGCACGTAATTGGGATTGACCGGCACCTTGCCGCCGCCGCCGGGCGCATCGATGATGTATTGGGGTACGGCGAAACCCGACGTGTGGCCGCGCAGCCCTTCTATGATTTCGATTCCTTTGCTGATACTGGTGCGGAAGTGCCCGGCGCCCTCTACCAGGTCGCATTGGTACAGGTAGTAGGGCCGCACCCGCATCTGCACCAGTTCGTGCACCAATTGCCGCTGGATGTGTACCGAGTCGTTGACCCCGGCCAGCAGGACGCTCTGATTGCCCAACGGGATGCCGGCATCGGCCATCCGCTCGCAGGCGGCGGCCAGTTCAGGCGTAATCTCCTTGGGGTGGTTGACGTGAATATTGATCCACAACGGGTGGTGTTTTTTGACCATCTGGACGAATTCTTCGGTAATGCGTTGGGGCATAAATACCGGCACCCGGCTGCCGATGCGCACGATTTCAACGTGATCGATCTGGCGCAATTGGGTCAACAGGCGGTCCAGTAGGCGCGGGTTCAGTGTCAGCGGGTCGCCGCCCGAAAGCAGCACATCGCGTACCTGGGGCGTCCGTTGGATGTAGTCGATCTGCGCCTCGAAATCCTTCTGGTTGAAGGTGGCGCCGGCATCGCCCACAATGCGACTGCGGGTACAGTAACGGCAATAGCTGGCGCATTGGGTCGTCACCAGCATCAAAACCCGGTCCGGGTAGCGATGAACCAATCCCGGCACGGGAGAGTGGGCATCTTCGGCCAGCGAGTCTTCCATCATAGCCGTAAAGGCAGCCAGCTCCCGTCCCTTGGGAATCATCTGTTGGCGGACGGGGCAAAGGGGGTCGTTCGGGTCGATCAAGGAGGCAAAATAAGGCGTGATGTCGAGGCGGAACTTGTCTTCAGCCGAGATGCCCTCAATTTCCTCAGTGGTCAGATTGATGAACTGCTGAAGTTCCTCCAAAGTGTTCAGGCGATGACTGAGCTGCCAGCGCCAGTCATTCCACTGCTCGTCGGGAACGTCGGCCCAAATCGAAGGGCGTGGTGTGTAAGAAGCCTTCCATTCTTTAGAGAACTTACGCATTTGTGGTTACTCCTGAAAAACAACGGCCGAATAAGCTTGGCAGGTTGGACGTTGGTCGGCTGTCAGGGCGTTCGGCCGGTATTGCGGATCACGAAGGTACGCTACAGGAATCCATTATAGATGAGGTCGGAGTGAGCGTCAATTGATCCGGGCGGGGGGGCGTGGACAGGTGTGCCTTGTCTGGCCCGCGGCCGGTTTTCATCTTTTGTTGATGCTCGTGGGTGGATTCCGCCCACGAACATTAGTAAAAATTATGTGATCCCATCTATGCGTTTCTTGCGGCCTCTGAAATGCGGATTTATTGCCGGCGTACTTCGGAACTAAGTCACGGCTCGGTTTGTTTGTCGCCACAGAAAATCTGGGACAGGCCCCGGCGTGGAAAGCTGAAATTGGGACCAAAGTCCGGGTGATAGGCACTTGCCATAAGGTGTGAAGGGTGATATAATATATGTCAAGTTGGATGAGCTTCATTAAAAAGGTGTACACACATGCTAGATAGGCTCAACCTCCAGCTCCAAGATGTGGGCATCAAGGACTGGAAGCTCCTCATAAGCCTCTTGTTGACCGCCAATCTGGTGGCGATTTCCGGTTTTGGATGGCTGGTGCTGCGTTGGGTGACGTCGCCCATGGGGATGGACAACACTGTTCTGGCCCAGGCCCCGATCATCGTCACCCGGACGCCTATGCCGACGTTTACGCCCGTTCCCTACTATTCACCGACACCTACTTATACCCTGGTGCCGACCTGGACCAGTGAGCCCACCGCCACGCCTTCTCCAACCGACACACCTATCCCAACCGACACCCTGGTACCCACCGATACGCCGGTGCCGGCGCCGGCGGCGACCCAGCCACCCCCACCGCCAACCGCCACGCCCACGCCGGACGTGGACTTTGTGGTTACGACGCGCCAGTTGACCCCCTGCGAGAATGGGGGTAATCATCATTTGTTCATCAACGTTTACGATCAAAACGGTGAGGGCATGCCGGGCATGCAATTGCGGGTGGCCTGGGTTGGCGGCGAGGTGACGACGGAGACCGGTCACAAGCTGGACGTCCACCCTGGCTTCGTTGACTTTGCCATGTACAAAGGGTCTTACACTGTGGAGGTTTTGGGCTACAAAAGCGAAGTGGCCGGCCCGTTGACACCGGACATTCCACGGGGTGAGTTGTGTGAGGAGACCGGAAATCCGGTCGCCAATTCCCTGTATCACTATTCGTATGAAGTAACCTTTCGGAAGGTGCGCTGATGGTGATACCTGAATTCAAGCGCTGGCAATGGGTTACCCTGCTGGGGTTGCTGCTGATACTGAATGTGGTCATTGTCGGCGGTCTGGCCTTTCTGGTGACGACCTACTCACTGTGGTCTGATCCGGAATACCTGGCGGCCGAGCCGACCATTCCTGCCGATGCCACTCCGACACCTACCCAACGCCCGACTTTCACGCCCACCTTCACGCCCGAGGTTTGGCCAACAATCACGACGACCCGTACGCCAATGCCGACCGCCTCGCCCACCGTCACCTGGACTCCGTTGCCCACGCGCACGCCGGTGGAAGCCCCGACTTCTCAGACAAACGACGCGGCTGCCTCCCCAACACAGGAGAAGACCGCCACGGCTACCCGGGTGGTGATTGTCACTTCTACACCCAAACCGACCGTCACGTCGACTGCCACCCGCGTGTCGGCACCGCTGCCCACCTCAACTTCCACGCCGCGGCCGGTGGCACGATCTGCGTCCAGTTCCGGCGTTGCTCAGGTGGCTATGGTCTCCGAAACCAAGGATACGGCCGTCAATATGCGGTCGGTTTCTTCCCCGGCCGACGTCAAGTTATCCTGGCAGCCAATGGATCAGGCGCTGGCTTACCGCCTCTATAGCGATATGGGCACCGGCTACGGCGTCTACGTCTTCAAAGCCCAGTCGAAGGAAACAGCAATGCTCGACTCGGGCCTGTGCTCCGGCCGGCGTTACAACTATCTGATCGAAACGCTCACCCGCTCGGGCGAGCGCATTCGCGTCGGCGCGACGGCGGTGACGCAGAGAGAGCAGCAATTGGTAGACGTTCTACCGGTGGTCACTCCCTCGCCGACCGCAGTTGTCCGAGACATCCCCACGCCGACGCCGTTGCCACCCGATACCGTTGTGCTTGGCTTGCTCAGCGCCAACGACTACCGGGATGAGACGGACGGCAGTTGGCGAATCGTGGGCGAGATTCGGAATGATAGCGGGCTCGACGTCACAAAAGCCTCCATCTTCGCTACCTTTTACGATGCTGAAGGCCACATCGTGCGTGAGACGAGCGTCCCTTCAATTCTCAGCACGTTGCCGCCTGGCGATCGCTCTCCCTTCGAGTTCGTGCGGCCCATAGACGTCGAGGCTATGGACTACAGCCTGCGGGCAACCGGGACTCCCAATCGCGTGGCAGTGGGGCAAGATCAAATCCGGGTCGTCAGTACGCGCCGCTATGAAGATGACGCCGGTTTTTATCATGTGGCCGGCGTCGTTGAGAATCCCGGCCGGCGCCGCATTGAGAGCCCTCGGATCGTGGTAACCGTCTATGACCGCAAGGGGCGCGTCATCAATGTAGGCTTCGCCTATCCTCAACCGGCCACACTGGCGCCTCTCGCCAGAGCCGATTTCGACGTCAGCTTCACCTACTACCCAGGTGCTTTCAGTCACCAGGTAAACGCCGCATTGGACTGAAAAGGTGTGTCTGAAATTCTGCCGGGGGAAATGGGACCGAGCCTGCTCGGCCGCCAAGCAGGCTCGTGAGAGACCGCTCACTTTATGTTTTGAGAGGCGCGTAGAATCAGGTAGTCTTCTAACTTTTTGTGGGTGGAAGGCCTTCCACCCACAAAAAATTAGAAAGAGATAGAACCGACCACCGGCTCTTCTCGCTTTCTACCAAGAAAATGGGACACACCCGGATCAAAATCAGCGCTATGACAAATGGTGCTTTGCTGGTATAATGATCTCCGGCGACCTCGCGGGTTTGGTCGCCGTGGTTGGTTTCGTCGTGACGTCCGGTTTATGGGGGCATAACGAGTAACGTTTTATGGGGAGGCTGGTGCAAGACCTATGGAAATCAATCGCAAGACAATCGATGATAAAACGTGTGTGGTCGAACTAAACGGCACGCTCAACGCGACCTCGGCTGATCAGGTGAAGGACGCATTGCGCGAGGCGGTTGATGAGGGCATGCGTCAGATCGTGCTTGATCTGGGCCAGGTGCCCTTCATAGACAGCTCCGGCCTGACGGCCCTGGTCTCGGGCTTGCGGCTGTTGAACTCGGTCGATGGTAGCCTTAGGCTTGCCGACTTGCAGTCGCAAGCCAAATTGCTCTTCAACCTGACCAAGTTTGACGAAATCTTCGATATTTATGACGACGC
>CAZHBM010000090.1:0-4627 GCA_964529945.1 uncultured Anaerolineales bacterium
CAACTTCTTGTAGGTGTCCCCTAACCACTCCGGGATGACCCGCGTCTCGGCCACTACCGGCATAAAGTTCGTGTCGCCTGTCCAACGTGGCACGAGATGGATGTGGATATGATCGTCGATGCCGGCTCCGGCCGCCTTGCCGATATTCATGCCCATGTTGAAGCCATTCGGTCCCATCGACCGGCGCGAGGCTTCAATCAGATGCGAAAGCAGGTGAAACATGTCTGCCTGCACCTGGGGACTGACCATCTCCAAACTCGACACGTGCTGGTAAGGCAGCACCATTACGTGACCGTTGTTGTACGGATACAGATTGAGTACCGAGAAAACCCGCTGCCCCCGGTAAACAATGTAGTTTTCGGCATCGTGCCGTGGATCCTGAGCCACCATCCGGCAAAACACGCACTCGGTACTCTTGTCCGCGCCCATGATGTACGGCATTCGCCAAGGCGTCCAAATGTGTTTCATATCCATCTCCGCCACGAACCGCCAGGCGGTCCACGGGTTCAACCAACCTTACTAGCGACCTCTATCACTACAAAAATCCAACCGCAGAGACTGCCCAGAACGCCTTCGTGTGTGACGTTCTTGACGTGCTCTGCGGCTGGAAGCCGGCAAATTGCCAGACAATCTCAAGTCCAACCGGGAGCGGACCAATGCTCGTCCCGGCTGACGTTATAGGTACAGTTCTAACGCTTGGTGTACTGCGGTGCCTTGCGAGCGCGCTTAAGACCCGGTTTCTTCCGCTCTTTGGCTCGCGGATCCCGCGTCAGCATGCCCTGCTTGCGCAATGCCGGTCGCAATTCGGGATCGAGCTTGAGCAGAGCACGCGCCACGCCCAACCGGATAGCGCCCGCCTGCCCGGTGATGCCGCCACCTTGTACCTTGACGCTGACGTTGAAGCGGCCCATACTCTCGGCCACCGTCAACGGCTCGCTCAGGCGGTTGATATCCCAGTCACGGCCAAAATACTCGCTGGCAGGCTTGCCATTGACCACAATAGCGCCGTCGCCTCCCACATATAGTCTAACCCGGGCTGTTGCGGTCTTGCGCCGCCCGACACCTTCGTAATACTGAAACTCGGTCTCAGCCACGCTCTACTCCCCCTTTTGCTTCAACACTAAGTCAGTCGGCTGCTGCGCTTGATGCGGATGGGTCGGCCCAGCATAGACCTTAAGCTTCTTGTACATCTTACGCCCCAGTCGTTTCTTGGGCAACATCCCACGCACGGCCGCTTCCAACACCCGCTCCGGGTGCGTCTCCAACTGACGCCGCAAAACGACAGACCGCAAGCCACCCGGATATCCGCTATGGCGATAATACATCTTCTGATCCATCTTGTTGCCGGTCACTCGGATCTTGTCGGCGTTTACAACAACCACAAAGTCCCCACAATCAACGTGCGGCGTATAGATAGGTTTGTGTTTGCCCCGCAACACGGTGGCAATACGCGTCGCCAGACGTCCCAGCGTCTGATCCTCCGCGTCGACCACAAACCATTGACGTTCAACTTCATGAGGTTTAGCCGAAAAAGTTCTCACGATGTTGCCAACTCCTTATTCACGCCGACCGTTAATCGGCATAATCAATTCTCACTAAACACAAACCCTGCGCCGGCGCTGCCGGTCCGGCGGTCCGGCGGTCTCCTGTCTCCAGCAACCGCCGCACAGCTTCCGGCTCGAGAGCGCCGACACCCACGCGGAGCAGCGTGCCCACGATGTTGCGCACC
The DNA here is from genome assembly GCA_964529945.1 of uncultured Anaerolineales bacterium. Lineage (GTDB taxonomy): Bacteria > Chloroflexota > Anaerolineae > 4572-78 > NAK82 > CAZHBM01. The sequence goes on from CAZHBM010000090.1 coordinate 1,730, forward strand.
ATCCGGTTCAAAAACGCATTGGCAGTGATCTCGAAGAAGAGGTACTCCCTCTCTATCTTCCACTGCGCCTGATCCACTCGCCGGATCGTCACGTTGCCCTGTGGCGGCTTGCCAAAAGCAGCAAAATCGTGGCTACCCACCAAGCAATCACTTGCCGCCTGCATCGCTCCTACGTCCAAGTTTTCGTACACTTGGTGCGCATAGCGCCGGTTCAACGGCTCCCGCACCGGCCGGTTGATCACCGTGTATCGATACTGCCGTCGCAGGGCATCGAACCGGGGGTGAAAGTCAGCTTCCGCAACCGCCAGCTCTCGGACGGCTACATCGGCCGGCAACGAGGCGTTCAAAGCCCGCTGCAGATCTTCCACCGTATGTCGCCATCCATTGTTGAAGGCGATCACTTGCCCACTGGCGTGCACCCCACTGTCTGTCCTTCCCGCACCAATCACGCGGCACGGCTGCCGGGTCACGCGCTCTATAGCGTTTTCTAATACCCCTTGTACTGTCCGTCCCTGGGCCTGCAACTGGAAACCCAGGAAATCACCACCGTCATACTCAATGATTGCCCGGTATCGCAGCGTCATTTTCCTGACACCGAGTTGCCAATCACATTGACCTGCCTATCTATTCGGCCACATAGTCCACCAGCGACAACAGCACCACCGGAGCGGCGTCGCCCTTGCGCGGTCCAAGCTTGTACATCCGCACGTAGCCGCCATCACGGTCCTCGTACAGTTCCGCCAGTTCATCGAACAATTTGCGCAACACCACTGGATCGCTCACGTCACGGGCTGCCAACCGGCGGGCGTGCAAATCGCCGCGCTTGGCCAAAGTGATCAGGCGCTCAGCCTCGGGACGTACCTCTTTGGCTTTGGCTTCCGTCGTTTTGATTTTGCCATGGCGCAGGAGATCTGTCGCCAGAATTCGGTACAACGCCTTGCGCTGGGCTGAGTTGCGTCCCAGCTTTCGGCCTGCCATTCGATGTCTCATTACGTAATACCTCTTTAGCCGCCTGTGTTAGTCCGCGTCCGCTTCCTGCTCGGTATCGGATACATCCAGGATGTTGCCATCCTCGTCGATGTATCCCTTGCCTTGCAGTTTTTCCTTCAACTCGTCCAGGGATTTCTGTCCAAAGTTGCGGATCGCCAGAATCTCATCCTCACCCTGCTGAAGCTTCTCCAGCACCTCACCCACCTGGGTGATGCCGGCCCGTTTCAGACAATTGTAGGCTCGCACCGTCAGGTCGAGTTCCTCAATTGGTGTTTCGTATAATTCGGCCGGTATGGCGCCTTCCTCTTCTTCGACAGGTACCAACTCTTCTTCCGTCACGCCCGAAATCAAGGTGAAATGACGTACCAGCACCCGGGCTGCTTGACTCAACGCCTCGTGAGGAGAGATCGTCCCGTCGGTCTTGATCTCCATGACCAGGCGGTCGTAATCGGTCACCTGGGCCACACGGGCACGCTCCACGGCGTAGTTGGCTTGCAGGACAGGGCTGAAAACGGCATCCACCGGGATCTCACCGATAGGCAGATTGCCGCGCTCCTCTGAGGGCGAATAGCCCTTACCCAGTTCCACCACCAATTCCACGTCCAGAGCCGCCTCGGGCGAATCAGCCGTCAGTAGTCGCAGCTCGGGATTCAAGATGTCGACGTGCGGCGGGCTTTCCAGGTCGCCGGCGGTCAAGATGCCTTCACCTTTCACTTCAGCTCGCAGCCGCGCCGGCTCCTGACTATGGAGCTTGACGCGCAGATCTTTCACGTTCAAAATGAACGTTGTCATATCGTCCCGCACGTGCGGGATTACGGAAAACTCATGATGTATGCCACTGATGCGGACGGCGGTAACCGCCGCCCCGGGCAACGACGAGAGCAACACACGCCGCAGTGCGTTCCCCAGCGTAGTACCGTAGCCGCTTTCCAGTGGGCCGATGCTAAAACGCCCATAGTTGCGAGCAACTGCTTCGGTCTCTATTTTCGGCAATACCAAATTCATTTCATCGAACAACGCTTCACCCCCTGTATTAGCTCACAAGTAGGGTCTATCTCCCTAAACCGAGTAGCGACAATAGGGGCCAGTGAGAACACACTAACGGCTGTAATACTCAACAATCAGCTGCTCATCCAAAGACACATCAATGTCGTCACGCGAAGGCGCGGTCATCACCGTGCCTGCCAGAGCGGCCGCGTCCAGGTTCAACCAGCCCGGCACGCCGCTCTCTTCCAGTACTCCCGCCAGTTCCTTAAAGTAGGCACCCTGCCGGCTGTACTCCCGCACCGCCACCACATCCCCCGCTTTAACAAGGAAGGATGGAATGTTGGTTTTGCGTCCGTTGACATCGAAATGTCCGTGACGAACCAGTTGACGCGCCTGGGCCCGAGAATCCGCAAACCCTAGTCGATAAACCACGTTGTCTAGCCGGCTTTCCAGCAAGACCAACAGATTGGTCCCAGTCAAACCCTTTTGATTCTGAGCGCGACTAAAATAACGCCGGAATTGGCGTTCGTAAACGCCGTATACCCGCCGCGCCTTCTGTTTCGCGCGCAACTGAAGCGCATAATCCGACTCCTTGCGCCGAAACTGTGACTGTCGACCATGAACACCAGCCGGGTAAGGGCGCCGCTCAAAGGCGCACTTGGGTGAAAGACACCGCTCGCCTTTCAAGAACAGCTTCTGTCCCTCACGACGACACAATCTACACACTGCTTCCGAGTAACGTGCCAAATTTCCCTCCCGATAACGTCCTACGAATACTTACAATCTTTCCACTAAATGCGACGCTTCTTAGGCGGGCGACAGCCGTTGTGCGGAATGGGTGTCACGTCTGTGATCGACCGCAGCTTAAAACCGGCTGCCTGCAAAGCGTACCGGACCACTTCACGAATGTGGGAATCGTCA
>CAZHBM010000090.1:4637-11272 GCA_964529945.1 uncultured Anaerolineales bacterium
CGCGGATAGCTGCTTCGCGGCCCGGTCCCGGGCCTTTCACGTAGACGTCCAGTTCCTGCACGCCTTGCGCCTGCGCCGTTCGTCCAAGCTGTTGCGCCGCCATCTGAGCTGCATAGGGCGTGCTCTTTCGGGAGCCCTTGAAGCCAGATGAGCCGGCACTGGCCCATGATACCGTGTTGCCTTGCTGATCGGTGATCGTTATGATCGTATTGTTGAACGTCGCGTGAACATATGCGCGCCCGTAGGGCACATTCTTGCGCTCCTTGCGCCCACCGCCGCCACGGCGTGCTCTACTTCCTTTTGCAGTTGCCATCTAGTGTTTCCTCCAAGCTGCTGACCAATACAGCGCCTCACTACCCGGGCTACTTCTTGCCACCACGTACTCGCTTCCGGCCAGGCACAGTCCTGCGCGCACCACGCCTGGTACGGGCATTGGTCCGTGTTCGTTGACCGCGCGAGGGCAGGTTCCGGCGATGCCGCAAGCCACGGTAGCACTGGATCTCTTGCAGACGCTTGATGTTCATCTGCGTCTCGCGCCGCAAGTCGCCTTCTACCACATAGTTCTTGTCGATTATTTCACGCAGTCGCGAAACCTCATCCTCTGCCAGGTCCCTTACCCGCGTGTCAGGATTAACTTGCGATTGTTTCAGAATATCCTGACTCGATTTCGAGCCAATTCCATAAATATAGGTCAGCGCCACTTCTACGCGCTTGTCCCTTGGCAGGTCAACCCCTGCGATACGTGCCATACGATAATCCCTCCTTATGGCAGTCCAAACTCCACTAACAATGCGATCCGCGTCGCGCCGACCGCATCATCTCGCCCATCGGAATACCGCTTAACCCTGTCGCTGCTTGTGCTTCGGGTTAGAGCAAATGACGCGCACCACACCCCTGCGCTTGATGATCTTACACTTTTCGCAAAGCTTCTTTACAGATGGTCTTACCTTCATCTTAAGTTCCTTCCCCCTGTCGGTTACAACCGAGTCAATATCTCGGCATCGCCATCGGTGATCGCAATCGTATGCTCGAAATGGGCCGAACGACCGCCATCAGCCGTCACCACGGTCCAGCCATCGGCCAGTACCCGCGTGCGCCAATCGCCGGTGACCACCATCGGTTCGAGTGCGATGGTCATACCCGGCACCAACGGATAGTTCTTCGGCCGCTGCCCACGGCTCCCCAAATAGTTGGGGATGCCCGGTTCTTCGTGCATGTTGCGCCCAATGCCGTGGCCTTGATATTCCCGCAGTACCGCCAGCCCGTTGCTCTCCACGTGAGATTGGATGGCACGGATTACGTTCCACAGGTGATTCCCGGCCCGAGCCTGGGCAATCCCGGCCATTAGCGCAGCATCTGTTACCTGTAACAAATGCTGCGTTTGTTCATCGACCTCTCCGATCGCCAACGTGACTGCCGCATCCCCGTAAAATCCTTCACGGATAGCGCCCACGTCAACGCTCAGAATGTCGCCTGGCTGCAATATTCGTTTTTTACTCGGTATCCCGTGCACGATCTCTTCATTGATCGAGGCACAGATCGAGGCCGGAAAATCATTCTGGCCATGATGTGGATACCCCAAAAAAGCCGGCACAGCATCGTGACTACGGATCGTGGCCTCGGCTATCTCATCCAGTTCTGCGGTTGAGACACCCGGCTTGGCGTTTTCGCGCATCGAGGCCAAAACCTCGGCCACCACCTGTCCCGCCTGACGCATCAGGCCCAATTCCTCGGGCGTCTTCGTCTCGATCTCCGACCGTCTTCCGGTTCTCATCACTTCGCCACTGCCGCCAGCAAGTCGGCTTCCACGTCGCCAATCGCTTGATTGCCGTCGATCTCCACCAACACCCCTTGTTTGGCATAGTAGTCTATCAAGGGACTGGTCTGCTCGTGATATACCTTGAGACGATTGCGAACAGTTTCCGGCTTGTCATCCTCACGCTGGTATAACTTACCGCCGTCTTTATCGCACACACCCGGCACCTTCGGCGGGTTGAAAATTACATGATACGACTCTCCGCAAATAGGGCAAAGCCAGCGGCCGCTCAGTCGTTTCACCAGCTCTTCGTCCGGCACCACAATACACGGCACCACACCGATCTTATGCCCCTTCTGGGCCAATGCCTCGTCCAGTGCCTTGGCCTGCTTTATCGTCCGCGGGAACCCGTCCAAAATGGCACCTCGCGCACAGTCGGGACGCGACAGCCGGTCCATCACCATGGCAATGGTCACGTCATCCGGCACCAGTTCGCCGCTGTCCATATATCCTTTTGCCTTCAGTCCCAGGGGTGTCTCGTTCTTGAGATTCTCTCTGAAAAGATCCCCACTGGAAACGTGCGGCAAACCCAAAGCATCACGCAATCGAGCCGCCTGGGTACCCTTACCCGCTCCCGGGGGGCCGATCAACACAATGAATTTCGGTTCTTCTGCCATGAGCTACTCCGTCCGTCGTCCAGCTTACCGTTGGCTACTTGATGAACCCTTCGTAATGGCGCATCAATAGCTGGGCCTCCAACTGCTTCATCGTATCCAGCACCACACCTACCACAATCAGCAATCCGGTACTGGTAATCAACAACGATTGCGTCTGCCCTCCGGTTCGGCTCAAGCCGGGAATAAGCTGTACCAGCCACGGCAGAATAGCCACCGCGCCCAAGAAGACAGCTCCCACCAGGGTGATGCGTTGCAGCACCCGGTTGAGATACTCCTCCGTTCGCTTGCCCGGCCGCATGCCGGGGATAAAGCCTCCCTGCCGCTGCAACGACTCGGCCAGATTCTGTTGCCTGAAGATCACGTCCGTATAGAAATAGGTAAACGCGATCACCATCAAGAAATACAGGATCCAGTACATCCACGCGCTGCTGGACGGCTGCAGGTTTTCATAGACGCCGTTGACCATTCCTTGCAGCAAACCTGTCTCACCCGGCCGGTAGAAATAGCTGGCAATCGTGCTCGGGAAAATCATAATCGACTGAGCAAAGATTAGCGGGATCATACCGGCGCTGTTAACTCGCAACGGGATATGAGCGCTCTGGCCGCCGTACACTTTGGTACCACGGACCCGCTTTCCATATTGAACCGGAATACGCCGCTGGCCTTCCTGCACGTACACAATCACACCGATCGTCGCCGCTGTAATCAAGGCAAAGATCAGCAGGCCCACGTAGTCCTGTCGAATGACAAAACGTCCCACGTTCTGCGGCAAGCGGGCCACAATACCGCCAAAGATAATCAACGACACACCGTTACCGATACCCTGTTCGGTAATCAGGCCGCCTAACCACACGGCGAAGATCGTGCCCGCCGTCATCGTCGCAAGTGTCGACAGCGTGCCCAGCGGGTCCACGCCGAACCCAAAATTGGGCAGTACGTTGACCCCTACCGACTGTCGCAGGAACACGGCCTGGCCGTATCCCTGGAGGGCTGCCAACGGCACAGTCATCCAATAGGTGTACTGGTTCAGCTTGTCGCGTCCACCCGGTTCCTTGGCCAACTCTTCCAGTTGCGGAATAATGGGCGTCAACAACTGAATGATAATCGACGCCGTAATGTATGGATACACGCCCATTGCCAACACCGAGAAGTTGGACAAAGCACCACCAGACAGCAGATCGAGGAAGCCCAGCAATTGGCTGCCGGCCTGTCCACCCGCCAAGAAACTGCGCAAGGCCTCCTGATCGACGCCGGCCACCGGCACGTGGGCCGCTGCTCGATAGATGAACAGGATCATGAAAGTGAAGATCACTTTCCGGCGCAGATCGGGCAAATTGAGTGCGTTCTTTACTGCCTGAATCATGCTGTCCTCTCCCGGGGTTCAATGGACCCTTTTCTGGATTACTCCGCCAGCGGCAGGACTTCCACCGTCCCACCGGCCGCTTCGATCTGAGCTCGCGCCGATGCCGAGAACCGGTGCGCTTTGACCGTCAAAGATTTCTTCAACGAACCGCGCCCCAATACGACCACCGGCTTCTTCGTCGACCTGACGACACCGGCCTTGGTTAGAGTCTCCGGCGTCACCACTGAACCTGCTCGAAACTGATTGAGTCGGTCCACATTAACCTCGGCATACTCCACCCGCCAGATATTCCGAAACCCTCGTTTGAAGGGCAACCGGCGTACCAATGGCAGCTGACCACCTTCAAAATAGGGGCCTTTCCCGCCGCCAGACCGCGCACCCTGTCCCTTGGTACCCCGGCCAGCTGTCTTGCCCTGTCCGGCGGCAATGCCACGGCCGACGCGTTTGCGGCTCTTCTTGCTACCTTTAGACGGTTGTAAATCGTGCAGCTTCATAAATCACACCTCTTGCACATCAACCAGGTGACTGACCCGGCTGATCATCCCACGGATAATCGGGGTATCTTCGTGCTCAACCGAATTGCCCAACCGGCGCAGTCCCAGAGCGCGAATCGTTCCTTTTTGTCGCTCCGGATAGCCGATAGCACTCTTTCTCCAGGTAATGCGCACTTTCTTAACTTTCCGCTTGCTCATTTTCCCTGCTCCAGAATGGCTGAACTCGACTCAAAGGCAGTCCGCGATGACCGGCGATTTCCACCGGGTCCTGCAGCTCGTGCAATGCCTGGGCCGTAGCTTTGACCACGTTTAGAATATTGGCACTTCCTTGGCTCTTGGTCAAGATATCGCGGATACCGGCCGCTTCCACCACGGCACGCACGCCACCACCCGCAATCACACCCGTACCAGGCGCAGCCGGTTTCATAAACACCTTAGCGGCGCTGAAACGCGACGTCACTTCGTGCGGGATCGTCGTACCGGTCATCGGCACGCGCTGCATATTACGGCGAGCTCGCTCCGCGCCCTTACGAATCGCTTCCGGGACCTCGCGGGCCTTACCGACTCCCACGCCGACGCTGCCCTTGTTATCTCCAACAACGACAACCGCACGGAAACTGAAATGCCGGCCACCCTTGACGACCTTAGCGGTTCGGGCGATATGCACCACTCGCTCATCAAGTTCTTCGACTTCCTCAAAATTCTTTCGTTCCGGTCTCGCCATAATTCCTCCGGTCGAGTAGTTACCACATAGCTGTTTTCAGCCAGATTTAGAATTCCAAACCACCCTCACGGGACGCATCGGCCAGAGCCTTGACACGACCGTGGTACTGGTAACCACCCCGATCGAAGACCACTTGTTTGATGCCGGCTCCCAAAGCGCGCTCGGCCAGCAACTTGCCAACCGCAACCGCCCGCTCGCTCTTGTTCTTGTCTGCCAATTCTTTTTGCAGTCCGGTATCTAGAGAAGACGCTGCAACCAGGGTCTCTCCGCGACTGTCATCCACGATCTGGGCGTAGATGTGGCCGAGACTGCGATACACATTTAGGCGAGGACGCTCCGTCGTTCCGACAACATGTTTTCGAACCCGTTCGTGACGGCGTCGACGCGCTACCATCGCCTTATTTACATTCGCCATTCCATCTCTCCGTTAACCTGGTACCGATTTGGTTGTATAACCCGGCGCTACGCCTTGCCGGCCTTGCCGGCCTTGCGGCGCACATACTCACCCACATAGCGGATGCCTTTACCCTTGTAGGGCTCGGGCGGGCGAACACGCCTGATCCGGGCTGCAATCTCACCGACAACCTCTTTGTCGATACCCATGACCGACAAGTTTCGGCCACCCTTTTCCACCGAAAAGGACACATTCTCAGGCGGTTCCATGACTACCGGATGTGAATATCCGACGTGTAACACCAGGTTATTATCCTGCACTTCGGCCCGATAGCCAACACCCTGGATCTCCAAATTGCGGGTGAAGCCGGTGCTGACACCGATCACCATATTGTTCAACAGGGCTCGGGTCAGACCGTGCAGCGCCCGGTGTCGCCGCTGATCGCTCGGTCGGCTTACCACCATCTGGTTGTCTTCTATCTTGATGTCCATGTCAGGATCGAAGGTCCGGGTCAGGCCGCCCTTGGCGCCCTTCACCGCTACCGTATGACCCTGAATATCTACTGTCACCCCCGAAGGGATATCTACCGGCATTCGTCCAATACGCGACATTGTTCAACCTCGTACTAACCAAACGTAAGGTTCTTTGGCCACCTTACAGCGGCTGAGAACGGTCTTACCAAACGTAACAGAGCACTTCGCCGCCGACACCCAGTCGTCGGGCCTGCTGCCCCGTCATCACCCCTTTGGAAGTGGACACAATCGCCACTCCCAGGCCGCTGCGCACCCATGGCAGTTCTTCACGACCGGCGTACATGCGCTGACCAGGCTTACTCACCCGCTTCAGACCGACGATCACAGGCTTCAGCGGCCGGCTGCCGGGCACATACTTCAAGCCCACGCGCAAGGTTGCCTGCGGTTCGCCGGCAATCACCTCATAATTCTCAATAAATCCTTCATCTTTCAGGATGCGCGCAATCGCTTCACGCATCTTCGAGCTGGGCATTGCCAGCTGCCGGTGCTCGGCCATCTGGGCATTGCGAATACGTGTCAACATATCGGCAATGGGGTCTGTGTTACTCATAAGTATCGCTCTCCTACCGCAATCAACCTGTTACCAACTGGACTTGACGACGCCAGGGATCATCCCTTCGTTGGCCAGCTCACGGAAACAAATGCGGCATAATCCAAACCGCCGCATATAAGCCCGGGGCCGTCCGCACCGCGT